>NZ_JBLWTN010000009.1:0-207581 GCF_048270125.1 Thalassoglobus sp.
AACCTGACCAAACGTAGCTTTGAAATGATCTGCCTGTACTTCTCCGGCTGGGCCGACGAAGAAGAACTCCTGGAATCCCTCAACAAATCCCCTCCTTGACACACCGCAAAAAAAGTGCCGAACAATATTGGGGGAGCCCTGCCCTACAGTTACTTCATCTTGTCGCTAAAGCGACCCAACCGGACAAGTCGATCGGGCCACCTCGCTAGAATCTCAGTTGGAGTCTGATTCAATAGAGAATGTGGTGAAGTCGATTCGCTGGTATGCAGATTTTCCGGGATCTCCTGCTTCAAAAAGGACGCCGAATGGGGCTTCTTGCGAATCGAGCTTGACCATGTCGCTGTAGGCTGCCGGGCCTTCGTGAATCAATGGGCCGTCTTTCCATGATTTCGATTCGTCGGTCGAATACCGAATTCGCAGGTCGCTGCGGCCTTTTCCGGTCGGACCGTTTTCATCAGGGCCGGAGAAGAGAATCAGGTTTCTTGAATCTCCCAACTTCGTAGAAGCTGCCCGTAACAATGCACATTGAACGACAGGTGGATCGAGAGTTTCGGTGATCGGACTGAACCATTTGTATACCTTGTCTCCGGTCGCGTCGAATGATTCTCCGCCGTCGCTGCTGTAGGCAGCCCCACGTGTTCCGGGGGCTTTGCCATTTTGGTCGCGAGTGTTGAAGTAGAGTCGACCATCGTTCAGTTCGACGACTGTCGTTTCGTTGGAGTTCAACCCATCTTCGTAAGTGTCGTCAATCGCTCCCATCTTCCAAGTTTTACCATGATCATCACTGTAAAACGCCTGTGCTCCATTGGGGCCGCGATCAGCACCCGCGTCGCCTAAGCGGTGATCAGCGGGGATGAGCAAACGCCCTTTGTGCTTTCCGTGAATCAGCTGAATCGAATGAACTGGACCAGTGGCGTACCAGCCCCAGGATGGAAGTTTCACATCTTGAGTGATTTCTCGTCGCGGCGACCACGTTTCGCCATGGTCATCGCTTGAGATGACAAACACACGATCATTCTCAATCGTGAATGGCATCCAGATTCGCCCCGGATGATCAGGGTCCAGCAGGTCGACAACGGGTGCCGGATTTCCCACAGTGACCTCTGTGTTGGGGTACAGTTGCTGGAAATCGTCACTTTCCTGAACAACCTGCAGTTTGCCCCAAGTCTTTCCTTGATCGGTTGAACGTTTCATTACCAAGTCGATTTCGCTGGCATCGCCTCCTTCGCGTGCTTCGCAGAATGCGAGTAAATCGCCATTGGCGGCCCGTACAATCGCAGGGATGCGATAGACGTTGTATCCATCCGTTTCAGACTGAAACACTGTCACCGTGTCAGCGCTCGCAGAAGGAAGTGGACAAAGAAAAACGGTCAACGTGAAACAAGCAAACATCAACTTCAGCATCGAGTTCTCCAATCGTATGAACCTCCCAACAGAAGCATGAGCGTAATGAATTCATTCTCAATTTTCCGCTTCGGAAAGAAATTGCGTGCAGCCAATTTTGAATTAGCTGAGGGGAAATGGTCCGAGGTCGAGGTGAAAGGCGGCTGCTCCAAGGACGGAATCTTTGTGATGCCTTGCGAAAATGGTTGAGATGCAGTGCAATTCTTTCAGAAGCCCATCCATATGAAGAGACTCTCTTCCCCTCCGTTGAATTCAAAGGCCACGACGATGCATCGAACTGTGCGATTTGCTTTGCCACTTCTGATTCTCATGCAGGCGAATTCGGCTTGGTCCCAAGAGACCGAAGCCATTGAAAAAGCGTTACAGCATCGATTGATTGACGTCGACCATGCGTGGAATGAAGTTCAGGACTTCACCGAATCTCGCGTTCTTCCGATGCCGGAAGTCACAACGGTCGAGGCGTGGGAGGAATACATTGAAGGACGTCGGCAAGCTGCGTTGAAGGAAGTTGTTTTCCGAGGAGAAGCAGCGAACTGGCGAGATGCCAAAAAGAAAGTCGAGTGGTTGGAGACAATTGATGGCGGGCCTGGCTACAAGATTCGCAAACTTCGTTACGAAGCAATTCCCGGTCTCTGGATTCCTGCGGTCCTTTACGAGCCTGAAAATATCGAAGGAAAAGTTCCGGTTGTGATGAACGTGAATGGTCACGATGGCGACGGAAAAGTTGCCGACTACAAGCAAATCCGCTGCATCAATCAGGCGAAGCGAGGCATGCTCGCATTGAATGTCGAATGGTTGGGGATGGGGCAGTTGAGAACGCCGGGATTCAATCACTACAAAAGCAATCAAATCGATCTTTGCGGAACAAGTGGTGTCGCACTGCATTATCTCTACATGACACGTGGGCTCGATATCCTCCTGGAACACCCACATGCCGATCCGAATCGAGTCGCTGTTGCGGGGCTTTCTGGAGGAGGTTGGCAGACAATTTTCATCAGCTCACTCGATGAGCGAGTGACACTTTCGAATCCGGTCGCGGGATATTCCAGCTACGTGACCCGGGCGAAATTTATCTCCGACTTGGGTGACTCTGAGCAAACACCGGTCGATCTGGCGATGGTTGCGGACTACAACCACTTGACGGCTATGCGAGCTCCACGCCCCACTTTGCTCACTTTCAATGCCGATGACCAATGCTGTTTCAAAGCGGATCATGCTTTGGCTCCGCTGATGCAGGCATCGCAGCCGGTCTTTGATTTATACGGCAAAGGAAGCAATCTACGCTCACATGTCAACGAAGACCCCGGTACGCATAACTTCCTGCTCGATAATCGGCAGCAGTTTTATAAAATGCTTGGCGATCATTTTTACGCAGAGAGCGACACTTATTCGGCTGATGAAATCGCATCCGACGACGAACTCAAAACCAAGGAAGAATTGCACGTCGAGATTCCAGAAGACAATCTCGACTTTCACAAGATTGCCACAAAATTGATGGAATCGCTCCCCGCGCCTCACATTCTTTCGATCGAAGGACGGCGAGCCAATCTCGCAAGCGTCTTACGGTTGGAACCTTATCAGGCTCAGGCGGTACAAAGTGATGACCTGAAAATCCCGAACGGTTCTGCCCGGGGAGTTCGTTTGAAAATTGGTAGTGAGTGGACTGTTCCTGCTACGGAATTCACGCCGGAAGGGAATGTGAAATCGACAGTCATCATTCTGGCTGATGAAGGCCGCGCGAGCACTGCGAAAGCAATCGCGAAGTCTCTCAATGAAAGTCAGCGAGTGCTGGCGATTGATCCGTTCTACTTTGGGGAATCGAAGATCAGCAAGCGAGACTTCCTTTATGGATTGCTGGTTTCTTCTGTTGGCAAACGACCACTGGGAATTCAGACCGCTCAAGTCGCTGCCGTTGGAGAATGGGTCAAAGCTGAACATCAGGGACCTGTGACAGTCCAGGCAATCGGACCACGAACAGGCTTGATTGCACTGACGTCCGCCGCTCTGAATCCGGAGTTGTTTCAAACCGTACAGATCACCGGCGGATTCAAAAGCCTGAAAGAGATCGTCGAGCAGGACATGACGGTTTCCCAAGCTCCCGAACTGTTCTGTTTCGGCCTGATGGAAACATTCGATATCCCGGAGCTGACATCTTTGGCATTGCCGTGCAAAGTGAGCAATCAATAAGGCTGCGGGGAGTTCGGGATCTCAGTAAATCCAAAGGCAAACGTACCAGTTGACCCACTCCCCCAACGGGGGAATCCAGCCTGCGAGTTTCCAGAGAGGCTCGTAAAAGGCTGCGATGAGATGGCTTCCATCGACATGTTTCGCTTCAATCCAGGTCCAGTACATCGGGCCAATCGATAAAACGTACAGACCAAACACGATCACCATTTGCTCGGCACTGGCGATCAGATAGCCGAGGACCGAATCCTGTTCAGCTTCATTGGAAGTCTCATCAACTGAGACGTCACGCGATTCAGTCTGTTCGAGAAGTGACATAAGTTCATGGTGTCCGGGGGGGAAATCGGCTGGTGATAGAGCAATTTCGGATTGGTGTTCGCTTTCTGCCTCAAGGCGAACACTCATTTTACTGGTGAAGCAGGTTCAACATGGGCACACGGTTGAGCAAGCTGCTCGGAACAGACTTCTGTTTCTTGCGTCCGTGAAGTATGGCTGCGAAGAACGTCTTTCATCAGGCAAGATGATATACGCCATCGGACAGCGAACGTGCAGCGTTTTCATTACGTCTCTTGTCTGCAAACCTCATTATCGCGATGCACGGAGTGCTTTGTAAACAGCCGTTGAAATGGCCATTGGGTCGGCGTAATTGCAATTGGACATCACGACGACTCCATGCTTCTGGTTGGGATATAAGACCATGCGAGTTTTCGTTTCTGCCTGGCTCCCATTGTGCGAGATCTTCAATCTGCGGCCACTCCCCTCGACACGTACCCCGAGTCCATAATTTGATGACGTTCCGTCCAGGAGGGTTTGCCTCGTCCACATGATCTGTTGTGTCTCAGCGTTGATGAGAGATTGATTCATCACCGCCTGCGCCCATTTTGAGAAATCATTGACGTTGCTTTTGTAGGCTCCTGCGCCATGTTTCCAAGCGTTGGCCTGTTCCGGAGAGGGAATGATTTTTCCAGCGGAGTTCTTTGTGTAGCCCATGGCCCACTCTTTTTGACCACGAGTCGGGACATCGAGTTCGAACGAAACCAGGCCGAGCGGTATTATGATTCGTTGATCCAGCTGGGAAGCGATCGATTCCCCGCCCGCTTGCTGAACGACAGCGGAGAGCAGAACGTAAGCATGAGAGGAATAATCTGTTTTCGTGCCGGGCACAAAGATCAGTGGTGAGCGATCGAACCGTTTTATCGCGAAGAGTGGGTTCAAATCTTTCTGCTCGTCTCTGGCCCCCGGGCTGGGGATAATACGACCGTTGCTGTAATGCGGAAGTCCACTTTGATGGCAGAGTAATTGCCGAGTGGTGATGGGATAATCTTTCTTGGGAAACTCCGGGACATATTTTTGCACGTCGGCATCGAGGTCAAGCTTTCCCTGTTCTACAAGCTGCATGGCGAGCATCGCTATGACCGGTTTGGAATTCGATGCCCAGTTCACCACCGTGTTCGTTGTCATCGGAGTTTTCTTCTCGCGGTTCGAAAGTCCAGCCCCTCCCGTAAAGGCGATCTCTCCGTTTTGAAGGATTCCGACTGAGACTCCGACTAGTTTCTGACGCGACATCTCGGCAGCGATGCTCTGCTCGATCGCAGTCACTTGATTTGCAGAGAGCCCTCTCCGGATTTCCTCCGCTTCGGAAACCGGCGAAAACAGAAAGCAACCTAGCGCCAGGAAAGCAAGTTGGAGACGCCGCTGTTGAAGTTCATTCATTGGAAATTCACGCATGTTTGAGATGGTCCAGATGAATTGAGAGTCTTCGGTGGAGTTTTTTCAATGCTTGTTGTACCTGTGAAGATCACTTTCATGACTTTGTAGACCGCTTGCCGCGAGACAGTCCGTAAAGACCAATGGAGCCAATTCTGGATTTGCTCTAGCTCAGTAGCGATTCGACTTTAGGCAGAGACCAGGTCAAATCGTCAGTCGCCTGAATCGACAATTGCGATTCGCCGACGAGATAGGAACCGATCAGGCCAGCGATCTCGCTGATGTGGATTGGATGATTTTTGATGGCTTCTCCGGTGGCGTCGCTCTCGCCGATCACTTGCCCTCCCTCAAGTCCGCCACCTGCCAGCATGCCGGACCAGACATCCGTCCAATGGTCCCGTCCGTTCCGTTCGTTGATACGCGGGTTTCTTCCCATTTCTCCGGTTGCTACGACGAGTGTCTGTTGCCACAACCCGCTTCGCTGAAGGTCATCAAACAGCGCCGAAGCTGCTTTATCAAACTGCGGACCAAGTGTATCTCGGTAATCAAAAATTGTTCCGGGTGCGGTCTTTGCACAGCCGTGGGCATCCCAAGTGACATTCCCTTCAAAGTGGTCAAACGTATTAACCTCAACATACTGGACGCCCGCCTCGATGAGTCGAGCTGCCGTCCAAAGCAGCTCACCAAATCGATTTTCCCCAAAGGTTTTCTTTTTCGAGGAGGAAAGCTTTGAGAATGCAGGCGTCTCGAAACCTGATTGCTGCAGAGTGTTCAAGTCTGGCATGAGTATCGAATCATCCAGGTCGAGGAACCCTGCTCCATCGCCGTGATAGGCATTGACCCCGGTCTTTTGCACCTTTCCTCCCAGACGGACTGAGACCGGCGCATTTCCATGTTGCTTGAGCGCGTGATTCAACACAACGCCGATATTGGGTGGTTGTTGCTCTTTTTTTACGAGTGAACCAGTCAGCAGCAGCTGCATTCCGCTTTCGTGAATCGGTGCAGATTCATGATGTAAAGAACGCAAGATGACCAGTTCGTTTGCACGTTGCGCCAACTTCGGGAGAGACTCGGCAAAGTGGACTCCCGAGATCGACGTCGCAATTGACCGGATCGGGCCGCGAATTTCTCGAGGGGCTTCAGGTTTGGGGTCAAACGTATCGAGCTGACTCGGGCCACCATTCATGACGATTTGAATCACCGCGCGAGAATTCGACCGGGGTCGAGTGCGTGCTTCTCCCAATGATAACCCAACTACCCCAACTCCCCCCACTGCCAGAAAACTTCTGCGTGAGACCGAGTCGAGTGCTCGCTTCTTCTGTTCAGACATCAATCGCTCCTCAAATGATCTCAGAAATCGGATCGGAGATCTATTCAATCTGTCTCTCCGAATACCTTTGAAACGAGGCGTTTTCTTAGTCTTTGAGAGATCATTTCCAAATTTTTGGATCAGTGGGCGAAGTATATCAAACATCGATCAAAATACAGAGATCATTGCTTCAAGCCTTTTACGGTCGAGTTTGACACTCTCTTCCCTCACTTCTCCGACTCGAAATTCCCGGCAGTGGCCCTGCAGGACGTGCAGAATTGAGAGAATTTTCAATGCTTGTCGTCTCCATGAAGCTTGCTTTTCTGACTTCATAGGCGGTTCACCAAGGGGGAGAAGGTGAAGTCCATTATTGGATTGGCTCTCGCCGATCTGACTTTAAGTTTGGTCTGGGCAGGTCACAGAAAAAGTGATGGGCACATCATGTCGAAAAAATTCACACTTGAGTTCAATCGCGGAACGTTTCATAGTGGGGTGCCCCAATGACACATTTCTCAGGAACTTTTGTATGGGACTTTCCCTGGCTGCGTATATTGACGAACTCCATCAACGGTCAGATTTAATCTGGCCGAATCCTCCGGCCATTGTGCCGATGAAAGTGACGCCGTCGCTCAAGCCGCTTCCGGGAATCAAAGCTGTGACATGGTCGGTGTATGGGACCCTGTTGCAGATCGAAAAGGGAGTCCTGCTGCATCATCACGAGCAGGAAATTCGCATGCAAATTGCTCTTGAGAAAACGATTAAAGAATTCAACATGTGGAACAGCATGACGCGCCGCAAGGGGCAACCCTGGGAAGGGATGTTGATCATTTATAATCGCATTCGAGAAGACTTGGGGATGGTCTCTTCCAAGCAGAAAGGAGATTTCCCAGAGATTGATTCTGCTCAGATCTGGAAGAAGGTGATCGGCAAACTTGAACTGAAAGAGTACACTTACGACCAGGGAAAATACGGGGATGTCGATGATTTCGTCGCGAAAATTGCCTACTTCTTTCATGCCAGTTTACAAGGGGCAAAAGCAGTCAAGGGAAGTCGAGATACTCTCGCTCATTTAACCGACGCGGGAATTCGACAAGGATTAATTGCAGATGGACAGGCCTTTACCATCCCGCAGCTATTGCATGCCCTCAAACAACAGGGATCATTTGCGTCTCTGGCGGAAGTTCTTTCTGCGAGCCTGATGACCATTTCGTACCAACAAAAAATAAGGAAGCCATCGCCATCGCTTTATCGATCCGCTAAAGAGTCCTTCAAGAAGATCGGAATTCAACCTGAAGAAGTTTTGCATGTGAGCCATCGGTTAAAAGACGATCTGGCGGTTGCGAAAAAAATGGGATTCCGGACGGCCCTTTTTGCATCAGACAAATCGACTTGCAATGTGACAGCCAGCGATGTTCGTGATCCCGATATGAAACCGGATCGGCTGATCTCCGAAATTGCGCAGGTTCGCGATATTCTGCAAGTCTAAAACCTGTTCACGCTCACGAGGCTCCTGTTGGACCTTATTGAATATGTGAATCAAAATTTCCGCAGGCTTGTAACCTGCTCCTGATACGTTGCTGGAATCCAATCCAGCTTGAATGAACCATTAGATAGAACACCGCTTGAAAGCATTCCATGCCAGCCAAAGCCCTTTACGACTACACCGAGTTCAATTACGAAAAGCCGCTCTTTGATATCAATGACATCCGCAAGGTCAATCCACAGCGGCATGAGATGGAACAGCTTTCAGGCGTTGTCTATATCGACCGGGATAACCATGGTCTCGTCGGATTCAAGGAAGTGACAGACGATGAGTTCTGGATTCAGGGTCATATGCCCGGATTTCCGCTCATGCCGGGTGTCATGCTTTGTGAAGCTGCCGCGCAACTTGCGGGGTTCTATGCTCGCAAGTATGACCTTCTCGAAGCGGGGGATTACCTGGGGTTTGGTGGAATGAATGAAGTCCGATTTCGACGTCCCGTCTACCCGAATAGTCGACTCATTATCTGTGCTCAATGCACGAAGGTGAAAAAGAAGCGTCTCGCAGAATTTGACTTTCAAGGCTTCGTCGATGGGAAAATGGTCTACAACGGCTCTATGATTGGAGTCCCGATTAGCCGGTAGTGGCTCATCACTGACAAGACCCAGCCGCTTCACGTTATCTCAACTTCGAATTGAAACCTTACAGAGGATCTTTCTATGCGCCAGATTGGATGCCTTGTTGCTTTTCTCGTCAGTTGTTCTCTCGTTCAGGCCGAGGAGAAGGAACTTCCCAAAGCATTTGTCGACGGGAATGGCCCAGGCTGGCGAGCCTTGGGAGAAGAAGACTTTACTGACGTCAACGGGGATGAAGATACGTGGACGTACAAAGATGGGATGGTCTTTTCGACAGGGAAGCCCATCGGCGTCAATCGAACAATCAAACAGTACACAAATTTTGAATTCGTTTACGAATGGCGGCATCGGAAATCTGGCGGCAACTCCGGTTCATTCATTTGGGTTCCTGAAAGTGCGCTGACTGATTTACCTTCTAACAAGCTGCCAGCTGGAGGGATCGAAATTCAAGTTCTTGATCACGGTTACGCAACACAGTTTAAAGAACGAACAGGTAAAGACGCCGACTGGTTCACGACAAATGGAGACGTCTTTGCTGTTGGAAAATCGACGATGAAACCGTTTCCGCCACTCAGTCCAAATGGTCAGCGAAGCTTCCCCCGAAAAAATCTGAGCAAAGGGGTCGATCAGTGGAATCACTATTACATTCGTGCCATCAACGGAGAAGTTCGTCTGTGGGTGAACGGAGAAGAGGTCTCCGGTGGAAATGAATGTAACCCCAAAAGTGGCTACATTTGTTTGGAAGCGGAAGGTTCACCGATTGAATTCCGTAACCTGCGACTTCGCGAACTTCCGTGAATCAGTTGCGAGACCAGCCAGTTTGAAAATGCAGCGACCTTCACTCAGTCAGAGGCGATCTCAGAACTGAAACCTGTTTCGGATTCGAGACACGAGATACGAGACAGTTGCTTGCCTCCTCTTACGGGGGCTCGCCGGGTCGCGATGAATCGAGTGCTTGTTTCATTGAGGTCTTCGATCTCTTTAACCCCCGGTGGGGAGAGTCACCGGGGGCTAGAGCATCTTTCGAATAGGTTTGCAGGTTCTGCCTCGTGGCGAACAGCATTTTTACTGGAGAAATACGTTCTTCACGGGCACACGGTAGAGCAAACTGCTCTAAATGACTGCTGAAAGTGCAGCGAGCTTACTGCAGGCCAACTATGGGCATGGTCTAGAAACAGTCCGAAAACTTGTGGAATGGGCACTTTTCTCACTGTTTAAGAGAGCAAGTTCAGGATTCAGGATCAGTTCTGAAAAGTGCGGAAATTGCTGCGCGAAAGACAGACTGCCCAAATTCTGCTCCAGAAATCTTCGGCCCGGTTTTACATTCTCCCGTCGCGACGAACAGAAAAGAGTGAACGCAATGTGATCTCTAATGTACTTTCGTTCTCTTTGCGGCATCAAAAAATCGGCTCTATCAGAAAAGCTCGGAACCCCGCGCACAGGTTGCGACTCTGATAACGTGAGAAGTCCCGCAGGTTGTTGGGTGTCGGTTTCGGGGTGGGTTCTTGTTCTGTAACTATCTTTGTGTTAATGGTTTACGATTTTGTTGAAACGAGTCGGCTTCTCATGTCGGTTGAAAATCAATCCTCGATATTGAATATTTGCTTGACAGTCAAAGAACACTTGTATACTATCTGAGGCGACGAACGAGCTGATGAACGTTCTCGAGCTTTTCAACTCCAGCTTTTGAGAGTCAAGTCTTTCAGATTTGGGGAAGTTTTAGGGTAAGCTTGAGTTTTTGTTTCCGAGTGCTTTAACTACCACAGTCGTTCGAATCACAGAGTTTGAAGGTCACCCTCAATTACGGAATAGTCATGAAGACGATTCGGCACAAGCATGGACTGCTGCGTTCGGTTGGATACTCCGACTGGCGAACGATGCCCCATCTTTGCCGCGCTCTAGCTGACCTGCGTGAACACCGCTCTTGTTTTTTAGCTCACCGCCATCTTCCGAATAGTGACGCGGTGTAGTATTGCGAGATTCTCGTAAACGATGAGATTGAAAAGCTGTTCTGGATTTTAAGCAGCGCTAAAAATAAACCTGAAATCGTGATCACTAACTAAGGATGCCCTGGCAAAACGATTTAGCCCAAAGCTTCGCGATGAAATTGTTGTTATTCACTCGATTTCAATCACCTGTTTTGGTTTTGTTAGAGCGGATAACATTTCGATCGCTTTCAGATTCTATTGAAGCTAAGAAATCATTGCTTTTTTCTGCGGAACAGATTTCATCTCAAACACGGCTGAGAATTGAAATGTCCAGCCAAATCGACTGCTCGTCAAAGAATACGTGAGAAGCAGCGAATCAGAAAGTGTGTGCCAGATCCATTCACGGAGGAAAGGCATCAGACACAGCGTCGAGTTCTCGGCGTCTTCTGATTTGTACAGACTTGAGATATTCACAAACATCTCGTCTGGAGAGGCTGCTTTAACATGAAATGAGCATTCGGAGAAAAAATCTGTGGCATTTGTGAATTACCACACTGCTTGCGAATAACATTTCAAATAGAGTTACAGTGTTGCACAATGGATGTGCGGCAATTACATGAGGATGTAAACTATGTTGGTCATTACACGCAAAACGAACGAAGAAATTATTATCGGCGACAACATCGTTCTGAAGGTGATTTCAAACGGTAACGGTCGAGTGAAGCTTGGGATTGAAGCCCCTAAATCAGTCCGAATTGCTCGTGGAGAGATTGCTTTCCGTGAGGAACTGATCGCTGAGGCAGAAGTTCGGGAACTCGCAACTGCGTAGTGTTTTACCTGCTGAACCGTTGGGATTCCGATGCCCTTTTGAGCGCGGAGTACCAGGGTGTGGAACTGCGCTTAGCGCTTTTTGTCTCTGCGAGACCATGGCTTTAACTGGTCAGTAGAGACAGGCAGACGACTGCTGTGTGACCAGCTTTCCGGATATTCGCAAAACCGGAAAGCTGTTTTCGTATTCTTTTCCAATCGTTGCTCGGAATTCAACTCTCACTTTGACACCGGGAGTTGAAGCTCATACGCTATCGTGAGCAGCGAGTCTGCAGGCAAGGATTCAAGCAAGAATTGCGTTGAGTCCCGATCAGCCGAAAGCAAATTCAGTATTGGTCTTAACGTTCTGCCATGTGGCGAGCAGGCTATGAAGTCATGAAAATGACTTGATAGCGAAGCAAGCTCAAGGGAGTCGGTCGACAGATTTGGATGCGATCATGGCAAACAAGAAACAGTTGCTGTTCTAAATTTTTTAACAAACATGCACTGATGTGTGCGTGGAAATCAGACAGGCTCTAAGGCAATGTGGCCACAGTTCTTTTTTGTTATCGCCTGTTTATTGCTTCCTGTTGCCTGGGGAGTGATCGTTCATCAACTCTTCGAACTCTTAGAGCGAAGTTTGAAAAAAGACAAACGTCCTCGGGACAGTTCTTATTCTGATTATCAAATTTGAATGGAAAATTGCTGATTGCCTGCTGATTGCAACTTAGGGCAACATGCTCCACAATCCTGCTTTCATTCTGATGCGCCGGAAGCTCACTGATTCGTGGAAATGATCCTAGCTATAGTTGTTGCTTTTTTTGTCGGTGCGATCTCTGCAATTTTTGGGGTCGGCGGAGGGTTCATTCTGGTTCCCGTGCTGAATTCGGCCTTGGGAATCCCGATGAACATCGCTGTCGGGTCAGTGGTCAGCTATGTCCTTGGTCCAGCGACGACAGCACTTCTTTACCGCAATGTTCAATGGACGAGTTGGAGACTCCCCCTCATCCTGTCTGGTGGTCTTTTTGTGGGAGTCTTCCTGGGTGGATCAACACTCAATTTCTTCACACACTCTGATACCGTTTCTATCGATGCCGAGACTTTGGTGCTGCGGGTCTATCTGGGGTTGCTGAGTGTGCTCGGGATGTTTTCGTTATGGGAGAGTGAGCGAGCGACTCGCTTTCGGCCGATCTCTCGCGGTTGGTTGAATCGCATTTTGCTCCCACCAGTCATTCGCGTTCGAGATTGGAACAATCGAGCATTGTCGGTTCCGATGTTTGTCTGGTTCGGCGTGACAGTTGGCTTTCTCTCGGGATTACTTGGGATCAGCGGCGGGTTGCTCATTGTTCCCGGTCTGTTGTACCTGTTTGGCGTCGACGCTCAGAAAACTGTGGTCACGTCGATGGTTGTTGTCTGGCTCGTCTCGTTTCAGTCGACAATCTTGCATGCCTGGTCCGGAAATGTCGACTTAAAACTCGTCGCAGCTCTCCTTGCAGGAGGAACCATCGGAGCGAGGGCCGGTTCGAGCATCGGTCGGAGACTAGGCTCTCAGCAACTTCGCAGGAACTTTGGGATTCTCGCAATCTGTACAGCTATCTTCGTCGCCATTCGCCTGTCGGTCTCTGCGTCGCAATAACGATTTCAACATTCGAGGAAACGGCAAGCTCCTTGATCTGGTGATGCATCTGTTGTGCGAATGATTATTTGAATGCATTCAAACGACTGAAAAACAATCAAAGTAAGAAATTGACGCGAGTTGGTCTCAATCTGAATGATTTGGAATGATCTGGATTCCGAAATCTGATTGGTCGACCTCAGCCTTTGGAGAGCTCTTCTCTTTCGCTTCGAGATATTGAGGAATAGAACGCAGGAATGTGTTTCCTTGCGGGAATATCGCCCAGAGTAAAACTGTGCAATTCAGGATCACAACAAACCAAGTTGTGAATAAGAATGGCTTCTTGCTCGTTTTGTGTTGTAGTGCCGGTTGAGCGACCAGTCCACCTGGCCAGCCGCAAAATAGATCGAGTAAATGAAGTGTCGTTTCGGGTGTACGCCAGTTTCTGTGAATCGCTGCCCTTTTGTCGATCGCATAAGCTGAAAATGAGACCGCACTCATGATCAGGTAAACGCTCACCATTTCGACAGGCAAGCGATGAGCAGCTGACATCGTGATCAGGAAAGCGAAGAAGAGGGCAGCAAAAATAAAGTTGAAGCTGCAAGGCTGAACGTAACTCCTCCGTCGAGACCGTTTTCTGTTGGGGAGGACAACCTGCTCCGCTTGCAGTCGCCCATCGGGGTCGGTCGCGACGACATACGAAACAATATCGTTCTCGACCGGCCTTGGTTGACGGTACTTGAACGACTTGATGTGAACAAAGATATCGTCTCCGCCCTCATCTGGAACGATGAACCCGTAACCCTGCTCGTCTTTCCAACGTGTCAGCTTGCCTTGATGTCGCATGAGAAATGGAACTCTTTTAATACCTGCAAGGCCCGTAGAGACCGGTTCGCCAGCTGTTTTTTTCTGGTTAAAGCAGTTTGCTCTACCGTGTGCCCGTTTTGTGCTCGTGAAGAGACTTTAATGACATCATCGATTGTTACCACGAGACCGGACACGAAGATGGTTTCTGAAAGTTTTGAAGATGCGACTCTTATTGACTTTCTGGTCCGTTTTTAAACATACATCACGCAATGATGTCGTGCGCGACATTTCCGTGAACATCGGTCAGTCGGAAGTCTCGACCGGCATGGCGGTAAGTGAGTCGTTCATGATCCAATCCAAGGAGATGCAACACCGTGGCGTGTAAGTCGTGAACATGCATTTTGTTGTGGACCGCCTTGAATCCGAAATCGTCTGTCTCTCCGTAGGTCATTCCCCCACGGACGCCACCACCAGCCAGGAACATTGCGAACCCGTGGTGGTTGTGGTCACGACCGTTCCCATTTTCCGACGTCGGAGTTCTTCCGAACTCTCCCCCCCACATCACAAGCGTGTCTTCGAGCAAACCCCGCTGTTTCAGATCGCCGAGGAGAGCGGCAATCGGACGGTCGATGTCTTTGCAAAGCTTGGGGACTTTATCGTCGTGACCAGAGTGAGTGTCCCAGGGTTGTCCGTTTCCGTAATAGACTTGCACGAACCGAACGCCTCGTTCGACGAGTCGGCGTGCCAGCAGGCAGCCATTTGAAAAGTGTCCGTCTCCATAATCCTCACGGGTCTGCTTCGACTCTTCATTGAGTTCAAATGCATCGCTGGCCTGAAACTGCATTCGAAAGGCGGTTTCCATCGATTGTAGCCGCGCCTGGAACGCCTGATCTTCTCCAGTTCGGCCCTGAACTTCGGCATCAAGCTGTCGCATCAATTCGAGTTGTCGCCGTTGCGTCGACTGGTCCCATTTTGTGTTGCGCAGATGGGGAATCATCTTCGAGGGCTCAATCGAAGAGTGGTTGATGTAAGTCCCTTGATAGGCGGATGGCAAGAACGCGCTGTTCCATAAAATCGAAAATCGGACCGGTCGCCCCGGACAGAGGACCACGTAACCGGGCAGGTTCTGGTTTTCGGTGCCGAGTCCATACGTGAACCAGGCGCCCATGCTGGGGCGGGTGGGGAGAATGCTTCCGTTATTCATTTGCAGCAATGCCGGACCATGATTGGGATTGTCGGCATGCATCGAGCGGAGTACGCAGATGTCGTCGATGTGCTGGCTCAACAGTGGGAGTAACTCGCTCACAGGGACGCCACTCTCTCCGCGTGGCTGAAATTTAAATGGTGACGGGAGCAGTCCACCTGTGGGGCGTTCCGTCACCAGATCAGCGCCTGGGGGACGCTGGCCTGCGAATTTTTCCAAAGCTGGTTTCGGGTCGAAGAGATCTGCCTGAAACGGTCCACCATTCATGAACAGGTGGATCACCCGCTTGGCTTTCGGTGGGAAGTGGCACCCTGCTGCCGTCCCAGTTGGGGCGGCCTCGCTGAGGCTTTGCTGAGACAGGAAAGCGGCTGCTCCGATCATTCCGGGAGTGCTTCCAAGTTGCTGCAACATGCTGCGGCGGGAGATCGGTGGTTGAAAAGGATTGATGTTCATCGATTCAGACCGTGGAAAACTGTGACACTAATAAAAGGTAATGCGAGTGGTAAGAAACATCCTACCTGTCGTCCGAGGCCATGGTCTCGGGCGACGATGAGTTAGTCAGCATTTTTTGCTACTCATACGAAAGCTGGTGATTTCGATAGGAGCAGAATCGGTCAGTCAACAAAAAGGAATTCATTCGAAGCCAGCAGTACATGGGCATATTGCGTCCAGGCATCTGCCCGAGTCGCTTCATCTGGTTGATTCAGAAAGCTCAGTCCGATTTCAATTTCTTTTGAGCTCGGCTTTCGTGCGTACAGCAACTCGTAGGCGCGTTGAATCCTTTTTGACTCGTCGTCGGGAATTTCGGAAGCGACTCGTTGAGCGAGTTTTTCCGACCGACCTAGCAGCAGCGGTCCATTGAGGACATACAGCCCTTGAAGTGCTGTTGTGGTACTTAGTCGCTGTGGGTTGTGGGTTGTAGGATCGGGGAAGTCGTGCATTAACAGCATCGTCGACATGTCGCGTCGGTGGATCGTTCCATAAATCGTTCGGCGAAGATTTTTTGGGTCCTTCAAGTCGAGAGATGGCCCTCCCATGGTCAAATCGAGTTCGCCGGTCGTGCTTAACATGGCATCGCGCCAGGATTCAACGTGCAGGCGTTGACGATTCATTCGAGAGAGCCAAATGTTTGAGGGGTCGACGCTTTCTTGATTTTCCTGAATACGACTCGATTGACGATATGTGGCAGAGAGGACAATTTCACGATGAAGTTTTTTGAGTGACCAGCCATTCTGAATGAATCGTGCAGCCAGGTCATCGAGAAGTTCCGGGTGAGAGGGAAGTTCCCCCGAGAGTCCGAAGTTGCTTGGCGTGTTGACGATTCCGCGTCCGAAATGTGACAACCAGATACGGTTGACCATCACCCGGGCAGCTAACGGCGCAGATTCTCGTGTGATGGATTGAGCAAGTTCGAGTCGTCCGCTCCCGTTCGTGAACGGCTTCGAGTTTTCGTTTGATAGAACTTCCAGAAACCTTCGAGGCACAACATCGCCTAGTCGGTTCGGGTTTCCGCGAATAAACAGATTGAGATCGCGCGGCTCTGGTCGATAAACGAGGTTGGTTCCCTCTTGAGGCGTTTTCCCTTTTCGTTCAACAAAAAGTGCCTCTTCTACGATGCCGGGTGCCATCACTGAGTTGTAGTGCGGCGTGGAATCTTTGATGTCTTGGATTTTTTTCGTTAGTTCGGCGATCTCGTCTTCAGGTTTGGGCTTTTTCTTCTTGAGTGCCGTTAGCTCTTTTTCTAATCCTTTCACCTCTTCACGCGCAGTGCGAACAGGGGCGTACAACTCTTCCTCGATCGTCGGGCATTCAAAGATGCGAGTGCTCGCAAAGACGCCTGCGAGGGCGTAGTAATCTTCTTGTGTCACGGGGTCGAACTTATGGTCATGACAACGAGCACATGCAACGGTGAGACCGAGAAAGGTGCGGCTGACGGCGTCGACTCGTTCTTCCCATTCGTCGGCAACAATCACTTTGATGATTTCCGAAGGAAGCTTAAGTTCTTTCCAGTAGTTGGGGCTGAGGCCGATGAATCCGAGTGCCGGGGAATCTTCCGGGCCGGTCTCTTCCATGAAATCTGTAGCGAGTTGGCGGTGGATAAATTCGTCGTATGGGACATCATCGTTCATCGCTTTGACGACCCAGTCTCGATAAAGATATGCCTGTCCAGTCGAGTCCAGCCAACTTGCTGTCTTATCGGTATAGCGGGCCAAGTCGAGCCACATTCTCCCCCAGCGTTCACCGAAGTGTGGGCTCGCCAGCAGACGTTCGACCTCTTTCTCGTAGGCGTCCGGAGCGGGATTGTTTACGAATGATTCAACCTCCTCTGGAGTCGGTGGCAAGCCGATGAGATCAAAGCTCAAGCGGCGCAGCAGTGTTGCCCGATCAGCTTCCGGAGATGGAGACAGCCCTTGCTTTTCCATGGCGGATAAAACGAAATGGTCGAGTCGCTTTTGTGGCCAGGACGACATCGATGTTTCTGGCAGAGGATGCTCATGAACTGGTTGGAAGGACCAGAATTTCCTGGCCTCTTCCATATCGATTCCCTGCTTAGCGGCCGCAACGGAGCCATCGTCCGGGAAGGGGGCCCCACGGCGGACCCATTCTTTTAACTCAGCGATCTCGCTCTCGGGCAGTTTCCCTTTTGGCGGCATTTGATAATCGGCATCGCTGTCATACAGGATGGCAGCGATCAACAAGCTCTCTTCAGGTTTGCCAGGGATAATGGAAGCTCCGGAATCGCCCCCAGCATACAACGCTTGAGCTGAATCGACTTTCAAGCCGCCGTGAATCGTCTTTGCAGTCGACGAATGGCATGAGTAGCAACGCTCAGCCAGAATCGGCCGGACCTTCTTTTCGAAATACTCAATATCTTGAGGGGACGCCGCTGGCAGGGCTTTCTTCTCTTCAGCACTGGTGGCCCTTCCCAGAAGAACAACCAAGCTCAAAAGAATGAGAGGGAATTTCGACGTATCTGGCATTTTGAAATCACTCATCAAAGGCGTGACAATTCGTTGAGTAATCAACAGGTGGGATCAAGGTGCATTTTGGTGGAAGTGCAGTCTCAACCATATCGGTGGGAGTTGGATAAAAATTGTAACAGGTTTTCCGTCAAATCGCGAAATCAATTGTCGACGCTGATCGATTGGACGACTCTGTTCCGGTGCAGGTTCTATAATCGTTTTCACCCGTTCCTCGACTCCGCTGCGTGCTAGGCAGAAGTGCTTCAGGAAGTTGCCTAAAGAAATTGTTCAATAATCATCCCTGCATTCGCTTTGGTTCGCGTCATCCTCAGAACGTAAAGACCATAATAGGCTTTGCTGTCGTGCCCAAACGACTGCTGATGGGGGACTGTCTCGGGACTGCTTTTAAGTCAGAGTCAAGCAGGCTTTGCTGGGAGTGGAGTTGATATCAGGAGAGAGCTCTCTCGATCCCAAGCTGACTCCAAAGATGATTGCTCGACAGCTTCGGGCGTTGATTTCGTACTCGCTCAGGCTGGGTGAAGCGATTGTGTACAGATTATTTTACATGAATTCTGGAATCATTTTACAAGAGTTGCATCTCTTGTAACTCCTTTCTACAAAGCAGTTTGTGGATTTTTGTTGAATTTGGTTTTGGAAAAACGGGAAATTTTCGAAGATTTCTTCGGACAAAATATCTTTCGATGACGCCTTATTTATGTAGGGGTTGCGTGTTGATTTGGTTCAAATTTTGGCTGCATTCCGGGTTGTTAAGTTTGCAGCGTCCAAAGACGGGCTGGATTTTTGTTGAATCGATACACAATCAGACCGGAGGGGGCACAGGCGGGTCGGCTCCCTCCGGCATTTATCTTCTGAGTAAGGCAACTCTTTCGAAACTGACGACATCCAGAGTTGGGCAAATCCTGGAATGGTTTTCGGAACCTGAAGAGTTCAGAAAAATCTGAATGCGAACCAGAAAAAGTTTGTCAGGGGAAATGTCTCCTTGATAAGATAAATTTCGCACTGAGTTGTGCGACAAACTTTTGGGGCTGAGTCGAAAGTCTGAGCTTGGCCTCTCGGGGGCTGAGGAATCCTTCGCGAGATTTATCTCAAGGTTTCCAAATGTGACTTCAGGATCTTCTTGTCGCCTCGCACTGAGTGCATTTGTGGTTGACTTGTTGGTCGATCAACTTGTTCAAAGACTGGTTCAGTGAATTCGTTCAAAGCCGGCAATATGAGTCAACGGTCTGTTCTTCTCCCGAAAACGATTTTCACGGCAGCGCTGAGAATCTCTTCGGGAGCAGAAAGAGAAACATTTCTTAAGGAAGCCTGTTTTGATGCCCCAGAGCTTCGCTGTTCGGTGGAGCAGTTATTGGCTGCTCAAGAGACGCTAGAGTCCAACCCACTCGACAAGGCGGTTCAAGCGTTTAGTCCGAAGGTCTCTTTACCTTGCACGGTATCATTTGTCAGTCCCGCCTTAGAGTTTGATCGAGGGATCGACATCTCGAATCATCCGCAGATCGGTCCTTACAAACTCCTGGAACTCTTGGGGGAAGGAGGGATGGGGTCTGTTTACATGGCGGAGCAGCAATACCCTCTGAAGCGTAAGGTTGCGCTGAAGCTTATTCGTGCGGGAATGGATTCGAGTGAGGTGATCTCACGTTTCGAAGCGGAGCGTCAAGCTCTCGCGTTAATGGAGCATCCCAACATCGCCAAGGTCCTGGATGCTGGAACCACAAGTTCGATGCGCCCCTACTTCGTCATGGAGCTTGTCCGAGGGGTCTCTATTACGGATTATTGCAAGAATCATGAACTTAATATTCGGGAGCGGCTGGAACTGTTCATTACTGTCTGTCGCGCTGTTCAGCACGCTCATCATAAAGGAATCATTCACCGAGATTTGAAGCCCTCTAACATTCTGGTGGCTCGACTTGATGGGAAACCTGTCGTCAAGGTGATTGACTTCGGGGTTGCCAAAGCGCTCAATCAGGAACTGACCGAAAGGACTCTGTTTACCCAGTTCGCTCAAATGATTGGGACGCCTGTTTATATGAGCCCGGAACAGGCGGAAATGAACTTGCTGGATGTCGATACTCGTTCGGACATCTATTCACTTGGTGTTCTGTTGTATGAGCTTCTGACAGGCAGGACTCCGTTCCATCGAGCCTCATTTTCCAAGCTCGGCTATGACGGGATACGTAAAGTTCTCAGAGAGGAAATTCCTCTTAAGCCAAGTGCACGTGTGAGCACGTTGCGAGGCAACGAATCCTCGACAGTCTCTGAAGACATGAAAGCGGAGTTACGAAAACTTCGACGCTCTCTGAAGGGGGAACTCGATCTCATTGTGATGACGGCATTGGAGAAGGATCGGGAACTTCGGTACAAAACCGCGATCGAGTTTGCTGAGGATGTACAGCGATACCTGGATGGTCAACCGATTATTGCATCGCCGCCGACGTTGCTGTACCGGACTCGTAAATTTTGCACGCGCCATTGGGTTGCGCTAACGATCATGATGATGACATCAGTCGGCCTTCTCACCGGAGGCGGCATTGCGGTTTCTCAAATGCTGCGCGCGATTTCAGCTGAGAAAGAGGCAACGCAAAGAGAGAAGCAGGCCAACGACTTGCTTGAAGCGTCACGGTTGCACCAAATGTTGACGGCCTTTCGAAGCAAAAACTATTCGTACATTTCGAGCCTGCATCTTCCTGAAATTGAAGAGGCCCCTGTCGCTGATTCGGCCAGTTCTGGATCGCTGCGTCAACTCTTATTGAATGCTGGGAGCTTTGCTCCCAAGACGCAGTACCCTCATCCCGTTGCTGTTGAAGATTTTGCAATTTCTCCTGATGGGCAGTCTGTTGTCACAGCCTGTTCGAACGGAACTGCGTATCTGTGGGACATTGATTCGGGGCATCTGTTAAGAACATTTGAACCTCATGTAGAACCAGTGGACGCCGTCGCGATTTCTCCTGATGGTCAAGTCATTGTTACCGGATGCCGCACTGGGCAAGTCTGGGCATGGCATCGAGAAGAACAACAACCACTCAAGCTGATAGGCACTTTGTCAACAGGGATCGAGACTTTGCAATGGTCGCCCGATGGCGAGACTCTTGTTGCTGGTGCGCGTTACACCGAATTTTGTGTCTGGGATCGGAAGTTCAAAGAAGTGTTGCGTTCTGAAAACGATCACCGCCATGAGTCCTTCCTCTTTTCTGAAGACAGCAAGTTGCTTTATGTGCCAACCCGGACCTCAATCGATGTTTGGGATGTCTCAGCTGCTGCGGTGATTCATTCGATCCCTTCGCAGTCAATCCGGAACATCCGCACGATGTGCTGGGCCGGTCAGAATGGTCAATACATTGTGGCAGCTGACAGATTCAGCGATCAGATGGCTGTGCTCGATCCGGTAGAACGATCTGAAGTGGCATTGCTTTCGACGAATGCAATCTATCCACAACATCTTGGGATCAGACCTGATATGTCACGCTTGGCATCTGTTTATTACGACGGTCAGTGCCACATTTATAATCTCAATTCGATTCGTCCGGGGGTTGAGGGGCGAACGCTACAAAAGTTACTCCTTGCTAGTTTTCAGGCACATAGCCCGAATGACGGCAGGGCATCTGTGGTTAAGTTTCGGGGCCATGATGAAGTTTTGACATCCGGGGCTGATGGGAAAGTGGCTCGCTGGAACTTAACGAATGGGAACTCCGCTTCCGTGTTGATGCCACCGAAAGCGTTGTCAGGTCTTCTTCCATCGGGGCCTGATGAACTCCTCTATTTTGTAGGTGAATCGAAGCAACCAATGAGAGTCAGCACGAAAGGGCGTGGTCTAACTCAGATCGATGCGATGCCATCGGAGAGTATCTCAAGCGTCGGAAATTTGTCTCAGCAAGGTTGGTTCCCAGCTCGTGTTGGAGATCTCGTCGAGGTTCGAAATGTCCATACAGGGCAAGTGCTCGGGAGCATCAAAACAACTTTTCAGTTTCGAAACATGATGGAGATTTCGAAAGATGGAACACGCATCGCTGTTGCCACAGCTGATGATCAAATCCATGTCTGGAGTTCGTCAAACGCCTGGGCGGAGTCGGAGCTTCTCACGAAACTACTGATTATTCCAACTTTCGGACTTCGGTTTGCTGACGAAGGAAAAACTTTGATCGCCGACCACGACGATCAATTTCTCATCGAATGGGATCTTGAGAACGACGTTGAAGTTAAGCGAACCAAGGTGACTCCTGGAAACGACCTGGTCGTTTCTGAAGATAACCAACACATTGCTATTGCGACGGAAAATGGATTTCAGATCAGGAACCGAGCAACGGATGAGGTCATTCTCTCGCGGATTGCAACAAATCGTGTGACATCTCTCTTATTTTGTGATCATGACCGGGTGTTGCTGACGGGGTATTCCGATGGGAAAATCTTTGCATCTCATCTTCCAACAAAAGAAGAACTCGGTCTTTTGTACGAACCCGAAACGATCACGGGATGGCCGGTTTCCATGCAGTTCATGCCAACAGGTGACCGGCTGTTAGTTCATTTTGATTTACTGGTGGGGGGAAGGCATACGACAAAGATTCTTATCCTCGGGCCAAACGTCCATTGAAGTCTTTTCAATGGTTGTCGTCTCCGTGAAGAACGCGTTTATGACTTCATAGACTGCTCGCCACAAAGCCGGACGCAAACATCAATTCGAAAAATGCGATCAGTGTGTAACAAGGCTGATTAAGAAACTCTGTCTGAATTCTTAAGCAGACCGTTCTGTATGCCCTGTCGTGTTACTTTCCCGTAAAAAGTCTCTTTATTGCGAAGGGAGACTTCAGCACCCGTAGAAGATTTTTCGGGAATTCTCTCAGGTGTCAATTCATTGAACTGGTCATTGAACTGGTCATTGAACTGGTCATCGAACTGGTCATCGAACTGGTCATCGAACTGGAATTATTTCGGAGTTCGGCGAGATGTCGAATTCGACGATGAGCTTTCCACTTTGGACATGAACAGCTGTCACTGAAGCAGTGTTCAGGCCGGCTTGCTGCAGAAGCGGCGATGAGAGAGGAGCGAGGTCGATCTCTCCAGGATAAAGCTTTGGGGTTAAGTCGTTGCTGAGTTGAGCGCGAAATGCTTCCAAGGTGATTCCGCTCGCGGTCTTTCCACTTTCTCCACCAACTTCTTCGACATTCACAAGAGCTGGAATCAGTTGAATCGAATCTCCCTGAAGTGAAGGGGTCAAGCTGATGACAAAGCGATGGAGAGGACGCTGTGCACCCAAAACCGGTTGGATCGACAGGCGGGCTTCGAGGTGAATTGCCCCGTTTTCGAATTTGATTTTCAATGGTTGAACATCATCGAAGACAATAGAAATCAACTCAGGTGTAGCGGAACTCGTAAGTGTTTTGGCTTCGCCTGAGATGACAGCCTTGAGATGCCGATCAGGAATTCGCAAACCTGCGAGGGGCAGCTTTTGGATCAGCCGATTCAGGATCGCATCATCCAGAATGATGGAGACATCGCTCTTGGCTGCCATCGGGACAGAGCTGTTCATGATCAACGAAAATGCTCTCGTTGAAGCGGACAGAACCAATTGATTCTCGGTGGTGTAAGCTGAAAACTGAGTTGCTTCAAGTTGGTATTTTTCGAGGAGTTGTTTGAAGTCCCCATGCAGAAATTGATTAATCTCTGTGAGTTTTGCGTCAACTTCATTGTTGAATTTCGGAGCAACTTTCTGAGTCACTTTCGCTGCTGCGATCTGCTCTGCGACCGGAGTTCTTCGATTTGCGACATTTATCGCGGTTCGAGTCGTGAGAGGCCCCAGAATCGGGAGGGGAGCAAGTCGCGTGGCCGCAGCAACGTTCTGCTGATCCGCAGTCAGAACCGCACTGGGAGCCCAGGTTGAAACGACTGATCCATCAAAAGCGATCTGTTTAGCCATCCGAAAATGATACGTTCCGACCGATTTGATGGCAGCCCGCTGTGTGTAGTTTGTGGTGAGATTCGTCGTCGTTCCATTCAGGTTGATCACAAGCCGTGCCTGACCATTCGACGGAACCAACTGCACGGACGAGGCCGCAATTGTTCGCTGAGAACCGATCACTTCTGCACCGAGAACAAAATCTCTCACAGGCCCTTCATCGATGACCTGTGAGGAAATTAGTTCATTTAGAAACGAGTCCGTCAGCACGATCGAGGCATGGCCGGAACCGAGATCTTCCGGAAGTGAGTGCTGAGGAACAACTGGTTTCCAATTTTCCCGAGAAGGCAACACCGGTGCAGCAAGCTGCGCAGAAAGTGAACTCGCGCAAAGCAAGCTCCCGATCAAGGAGAGGCAGGGTAAAAGAATGCTTGAAACGTGCATGATGGCTTGATTCCTCTTTCAGGTGAGAAAGAGTTGAATGACAACTTGGGTTCAAAAAACAGTCTACAAAGAAACAGTTTCAGGAACAGTAATTTTCTCAGAATCGCAACAGAGAATGATATTCGGAACGACCGTTAATGAGTTCGAAAGAAATTGAAAACTTGCCGCAGGCTTCCCAAACTTCCTGCTTTGAATGTGTCAGGTTTCTGAGTGTGCAAAATACGTTGCCTCTTAGTTCTGATTGTGCAGATTGTTATGAAAAACGCGGCTTTACTGGTTCTCGCGACGATTTTCCTGATCACCCTGGTTGGTGTCCTGATTCATGACCAACAACCCGTTGCGGGGAGTGAAGCTCCTGATCTCACCACTTCTGTTAATCCGGATCACGAAGGGGCCAATGGGGATCAGTCAGCTGAGGGTTTGTCGCAGAGCCCCCCTGATCAAGAAATTACCTGGTCGACAAAGTCCGGGGAAATGCAACGCTCTCCGAACTCGATTCCGAAACCTTATGAGCCGGGAGTTGTCCACCTGGGACCGGGTGCGTCACTCGGTGGGAAACTTCCATTTCCCAAGGACAGCCCATGGAATCAACGAATCGACACCGCACCAGTCGACCCACTTTCCCGGACGCTCATTTCGAGTATCGGTATTACAAAGAACCTCTTTCCGGCTTTCGGATCAGGGACTTGGGAAGGCGCTCCGATCGGAATCCCTTATGTCGTGATTTCCTCAACTCAACCTTCGGTTCCCATTGTCTATACAGCCTACGGCGATGAAAGTGATCCCGGCCCCTATCCAATTCCTGCTGATGCACAAATCGAAGGTCATCCGAACGAGGATGGTGACCGACATGTCATCGTCATCGACCGCGATAACTGGAAGTTGTACGAACTGTTCCGAGCGTTTTCGATTGGAAACGGTCAACTCTGGCGGGCTGAGTCAGGCGCGATCTTTGATCTTGCTCAGCATCCGAGTCGGCCTGTGGGCTGGACGAGTGCCGATGCCGCCGGGTTGCCGATTTTTCCAGGCCTTGTTCGCTACGACGAAGTGATGGAGCAGAAAGAAATTCGGCACGCTCTCAGGTTCACGGTCAACGACACACGACGTGCCTTCGTCCCTCCCGCAACTCACTGGGCGTCGCGATCCAACGATCCACGCTTACCGCCAATGGGGATGCGCGTTCGACTTCGTGCGAACTATGATATTTCAGACTTCCCTCCCGAGGCACAAGTTATCCTGAAGGCTCTCAAGAAGTACGGAATGATTCTCGCCGACAACGGAGGTGACTGGTACATTTCCGGAGCTCCCGACCCGCGCTGGGACAATGATGCACTGCACACCCTCAAAAAAGTACAGGGCAAAGACCTCGAAGTTGTTTTGATGGAAAACCTCGTCGCTGAATAAACAGCGACTGGTCTCCCGATTGGTCAGCTGGAACTCGCGATAGAGCTTCGACTCCAAACTGAAGCACGAAGTGCTTTCTGAACGCCCATCTTGGCGTGTGAGCAGTCTCTCCCGTGGGCCACACGGGAGAGCTCGAAGACCAGGGTTAGGTTTGCTCTAGCTATTGCAAACGACTCAAATGATCCGGCAAACTGTGTCGATGGCGTCGCCGGAGCGTTGCTGCACTGTTGCTGCACTGTTGCTGCACTGTTGCTGCGCTGCTGATGCACTGGAAGGATCAGCGGACTCGATTTCTGGGTCAGCTGTGCGCCGGCGGAGACGAGAATGATTTGACGATGATGTTGCGGGTGATGTCGCCTTCGAAACATTTCGGAATGAGTTTCAAACGACATCCCAATTCTGAACAGGTCTGGAGTTGAACGGAAATATTCCATGAACGGACTGGCGGTGGCAGACTGGTTGACACTGGGAGCGTACTTGATTGGAGTGACGTTTCTTGGGATCTGGGCCAGTCGACAAGTGAAATCGATGTCCGACTTTGTGATGCCCCGCAAGTTCGGCAAGCTGATGATGCTGATGCACGGATTCGGGACCAGCACTCATTCTGATCAAGCGGTGAGCGTGGCTTCGAAGTGTTACACAAGCGGGCTTTCTGGAATCTGGTATCAGTGGATGTGGCTGTTCGCGACACCCTTCTTCTGGCTGATTGCCCCAATGATGCGGCGGTTCCGGGCGCTCACAACAGCAGATGTGTTCGCTGCACGATATTCGCAATCGGTCGCAATTTTGTTTTGTGTGTTCGGACTGGCAAAATTTGTCGTCACCATCGGCAACATGCTGAAAGGCTCTGGCGAAGTAATCGAAGCCTCTACGGGAGCGTTGATATCATCAGAGGCGTCGATCATCGTCATCACGATTCTGTTTGTGGTCTACGGTCTTGCCGGTGGGCTCCGGGCTGCGATCATTACAGATTTTATTCAGGGAATTTTGACTCTACTCTTTTCGTTTCTTCTTCTTCCGATTGTGTTGCACGCTGTCGGTGGGATCGCCGGAATGAAAGCGTCGTTTGCAGAATTGACTCCAGGGAAAGACATGATGTCTCTCGTGACTCCCGGAGAAATTGGTGTTTTTTATATCTCCATGATCGCCCTGAACTCGCTTCTGAGTGTGACGGTTCAACCTCACAATATGGGAACCTGTGGAGCGGGGCGCACAGAAATCGACGGCGCTGTCGGGTTCATGGGAGGGACATTTCTGAAACGGATTTGCACCGTGGCCTGGTGCTTGACCGGACTCGCCGCATACGTCTACTACAAAGGGAATATCGAGAACCCTGACCACGTCTATGGAACGATGGC
This sequence comes from Thalassoglobus sp., assembly GCF_048270125.1. Classification (NCBI taxonomy): domain Bacteria; kingdom Pseudomonadati; phylum Planctomycetota; class Planctomycetia; order Planctomycetales; family Planctomycetaceae; genus Thalassoglobus; species Thalassoglobus sp. The sequence goes on from NZ_JBLWTN010000009.1 coordinate 27,158, forward strand.
TGCTGAATTCTTACCGACGTTGCTGCCCGGTTTACTCGGATTGTTTCTGGCCGGGCTGTTGGCGACAGTCATGGGGTCGTGCGACTCGTTCATGATCTCCGCTTCAGGGCTTGTCAGCGAAAACTTTTATCGTCCTGTTTTTCCTGATCAGAGTGAGCGTCATTACCTATGGGTTGCGCGGTTGTCTGGTCTGCTCGTTGTACTCGTGGCGATTGCGTACGCATATTGGTTGAGTGATGTCATCGCCGGGTTAGAGATTTTGTGGAAGCTCAATGCGGTGATGGCTCCTGCATTTTGGCTCGGTGTCTTCTGGCGCGGGGCGACTACAGCGGGGGCCTGGACAGCGACTTTTTTGACAGCATTCACCTGGTGGATCACCGGGCTCTCTTCGACAGCAATCGCGATTGCCCAAATTCCAGTTGTTGAATCGCTTGGCATTGTGGTCGAGAAGAACAGCGAACTGATGATCACAATTCCCTGGCAAATGCTCGCCTATCTGACAGCCGGTTTCGCAGGCGGGATTCTTGTCAGCCTCTTCACGCGAAAAAATGATCCGGAGCAACTCGAACGCTTCTACGAATTGATGCGAACACCTGTTCAGGAAAATGAAGAAATTGAAACTCCCTGTCGACTCCCGAGTGGAGTAACCCCCGCACCACGTCACGTTTTCTTCCCAGAGACCTCGCTGGAGCTTCCGATTCCAACCTGGCGTGCCATCTCCGGCTTCCTAGTTGGGTGGTTCCTTGTCTTTGCAATTATCGGCAGCGTTTGGTGGATTGTTTCGTAGAGAGTTCAAAACGGGAAGGCTGGGGACGTCGCCGAGCGGGGCTTGGCGTGAATAGACCAGAACATGGAAAGTTCGTTAAGATGGCATTGTGTTGAGTTGCAGCCAATTCAATATCAAATTTCTGTTCTGCTTTATTGGAAGTCGTCTCTGCATCTGCGAAAGTGACATTCACAAGCACGACAAGCATTGAGAATGCTCCATACGACGAGGCAAGAGCCGTACATCACTTCCGACAACACTCTGATTTTCCGCGAAGCAGTCTCCACAAGAGTCGTCGATCTGAAATCGATTCTGGTTTTTAAATGAACAATCCACAGCGTGCAGCGTTACAGCTTTTGAAAGACTGTCAGTCCGCAGGTCTGACTCATCTTCCGTTGCCAGTTCCTCTGGATGAACAGGCAGAATCGGTACAAGCCGCTACGGAGCAAAGTCCGGTCGTTCAGGAACCGGTCGTTCAGGAAAATGTTGCTCCAGCAGAGGTCGCAGTCGCTCAGGAAGCTGCTCCTTTGCCTGATTTAGAAGTTGCGAGTGTGGAACAAGATCGAGAATCTTTGCTCACTGAACTTGCTGCTCGTGTTGCGAACTGTACTCGCTGTCAGGAACTTGCATCAACGCGGACGCAAACTGTTTTTGGAGTGGGGAACCCTGAAGCGAAAGTCATGTTCATCGGCGAAGCTCCCGGAGCTGACGAGGATCGACAAGGCGAACCGTTCGTCGGGAAAGCTGGACAGTTGCTGACAAAAATTATCGGAGCTTGCGGCTGGACGCGAGAAGAACTTTACATCTGCAACATCCTTCGCTGTCGACCACCGGGAAACCGGAATCCGACATCAGAAGAGGCGAACAATTGTCGAGAGTATCTGGATGGACAAATTTCCATCGTCGATCCCGACTACATTGTCTGCTGGGGGGGAGTCGCGGTGAATAATTTGCTCGGCGTGGAATCTCCTGTCGGCCAGATGAGAGGGAAGTTTCATCAACATGGTCGCGCCAAAGTTTTGTGCACCTATCACCCATCCTATTTATTGCGAAATCCGTCCGCCAAGAAACCGGTCTGGGAGGACATGCAGTTCCTACTCGCCGATATGGGGCTGAAGCCTCCCCAAGGCTAGAACTGATCCTGAAACTTGAAATTGCTCTCTCAAATGTTGAGGAAAGCGGCTACTCCAGAGGTTTTCGGACTGGTTCTAACCAAAGGCTTTGTTGAGCTTTGGACTCTTGTGATTTGATGGCTCTGGCACTCTCCTTGGCATGAAACGAAATCGAATCTGAAAGCACTTGTGCAGGAGAGTCCATTCGTGAGTGTTACAGTTGTCTTGATGATTCCAAGGAGTCAATCAGTGCGGTTTTATGTAAAATGTCATATTATCGTTGCATCTCGATATCCACTGTCATCACAATGATGCTCGCTAGAGCAGTTTGCTCTGCCGTGTGACTCGTGGCGAGCCGTATATCAAGTCGTGAAAGTGATTTTCACGGGCACGACAAACTGTGAAAATGTTCTCAGGTTGTTGGACAGGCGAATCGAATCGCCCACAACAAAATTGAATCAATCATCACCCAGCAGGTCGTGTTCATGACGAAGTTGTTTTTCCTTGGTTGCCTTACCCTCTTTTGCTTCTCTCCAGTTGTTGTCTTTGCTGCCGATGGGAAAGATGGCCCCGTTTATACCAACCCCAATGAAGTCGATTCGGACTACGCTTATCAGGGGGAATACCGGGGATGGCAGCGGTCACGCCCATCTGCTCGCAGTTCCGAACCGGTTGCGGTTCAGGTGATTGCGATGGGAGAAGGAAAGTTCGCTGCGACGAAATACTACGGTGGACTTCCCGGAGAAGGCTGGTTTGGCGGAACTCGTTATGAATTGACAGGTGAGATGACTGGAGATGTCGTCACGTTTCATAGTGACCAGTACGACATTATCGTCGATAAAGAATCTGCAACGATTATGACCCGAGATGGTCGACGAGCAGGTGAGTTACAGAAGATGCACAGAGTCAGTCCGACAATGGGCGCACAACCACCAGCAGGCGCGATTGTCCTGTTCGATGGAACGAACACAGACCATTTCAAAAACGCAAAGATCACGGAGGATGGCCTCCTGATGGCGGGGACGGAAACGAACGTTGGCTTTCAGGATTTCCGACTGCATGCGGAGTTTCGATTGCCGTACAAACCGATGGCACGAGGCCAGGGACGTGGCAACAGTGGGTTCTATCTTCAAAGTCGGTATGAAGTTCAGGTTCTCGATTCCTTCGGTTTAGAAGGCATCGAGAACGAGTGTGGTGCGCTCTACAAAACACGACGCCCAGACTTCAATATGTGCTTCCCACCGCTAGTGTGGCAAACTTATGACATCGACCTGAAGTCCCCTAAGTTCGACGAAAACGGAAACAAAATCGAAAACATGCGGATTAGCGTTTGGCATAACGGAGTCCTCATTCATAACAACGCCGAAATTCCTCATAAAACTGGAGCCGGAAAACCGGAAGCCGTAACTCCATTGCCAACAAAGCTGCAAGACCATGGAAATCCGGTTGTCTATCGAAACATCTGGATTGTTCCAAGGCCTCAAACAGCACAGACTGATCGAAGTTGGGTGAAGCTTCCTGTGCAAGCGGCCCCAGTTCCAATCTACCAGGCAATGAGTCGCTGAACATAAACGGTATCACTACTGATTGCACTGACCTTGCAAGGTGCTGAATTAAAAGAAAGAGCCTGAAGCATGGACGTGGATGTTTCATTTGTGATCCCGGCGCGTGATGAAGAATTGTTGATCGCTGCAACAATTCAATCGATTGCGAGCGCTGTCTGCGAATGTCAAATCACCAGCGAAGTGATCGTCGCCAACGATGCTTCGAAGGATGCCACAGCCGAGATTGCGAAAAGTTGTGGCGCGAAAGTGGTCGATGTCGAACTCCACAACATCGGTGCAGTTCGTAATGCTGGCGCCGAGGTGGCGACGGGACGCATTATCTTCTTCCTCGATGCCGATACGCAGTTGCCAGCGAAGACTCTGGCAGCTGTTCTCCTCGCTGTTGAAAATGGAGCGGTCGGTGGAGGAGCAAGTGTGGAATTTGATGAGGGGATCACGTGGTTCCAGCGGAAGCTTTCTCACATCTTCCTGTATTACTGGCAAGGAATTGGCGGCTGGGCTGCCGGGTGCAGTATCTATGTTTTACGGTCGGTCTTTGAAGAGATCGGTGGTTTCGATCCTCAGCATTTTGCAGCTGAAGAGCGTTTTCTTTCCGAAGCGATTCGGAGGCAAGGGAAGTTTGTGATTGTCAAAGAGCCGGTTCTGACCTCAGCTCGAAAACTGCGGATCTATTCAACTTGGCATCTCCTTAAAGTTGCATCCCATGCCATGTTCATCAAACGGTGGAAGCTTCGTGACCGGTCCGGGCTGGAAATTCTCTATGATGCCCCGCGCGAAAAAGAAAAAGAATAGTCAACGCTGGCAGGCCCGAACCCTTTCCTGAATTATTGGCTCATTCTAGAACACATTTGTGATGACCTTGTCTGTGAGGTATCTCGGTGAACGTCTTTTATCAGGGGAAATACAGTACACCACGAGACAGGACGCGTACAATAATTCCGGAAATGCTCTAAGATGGAAGCTCTCCGATCCCGAAACGAACGCTAAGCAATCATGGCCAGTAAAAAAGCAAAGAAGAAAAAGAAGGAAGCAGAAGATCCGAACTCTCGGACAGTCTGCCGGAATCGACGTGCGAGTCACGATTATGAGATCATTGATGAGTTGGAGTGCGGCATTGCCCTGATGGGGAGTGAAGTCAAAAGTATTCGCAACAATAAAATTACGATCGATGAAGCGTACGCCAGAATTCAAAAAGGGGAGCTTTGGCTACTGAATTGTGATATCGCTGAATATCCACAGGCGACGTATCTGAACCACGAACGGCGCCGTGAACGCAAGTTGCTTCTCAAACGAAGAGAAATCCGCAAGTTCGCAGAATCCGCAGATCATGACGGCATGACGCTCATTCCGCTGGCAGTTTACTTTCGCCGCGGGATCGTCAAGGTTCTTATCGCGGCAGCCAAAGGTCGCAAGCTATACGACAATCGTGAGAAGAAGAAGAAGGATCAAGACCGCAAAATAATGCGAGATGCAGTCCGCAAACGCTATTAAGCAATGCTTGTTGGGTGTCCTCGGAGCTTCAGCCGATGAGGCTGGCTACCTACCTGAACAGTTGCAGGTTTTTACCCGTTGTTGAAGATGCGGAAGACTTTTTCGAATCTCCATTCGACGGAGATTTTGCGACGGTCGACTCTTCGAGTTCTTCGATGAACTTCAGATGGGTCAGCCGAGGCCGGAAAATGACCATCAGCAACAAAGGCACATACCAGAGTAAGTAGACTCCACCCTTCTGGGTATACCAAAGCTGTGTGCCGATGATGGCCGCTGCAGATTGAGCCAGCAGGACTTCAACATTGCGTCGGCGAGGCCAGATCGTCATGAAGATGAGCATAATGAAGTACGATGCCATCACAGGCCAGCGATACGGTGAAACGTAGTCGGCGTCTTTCCAGAATCCGGGTGAAAATTCCTGATTCGAAAGTGCAGTCAGCGGGACGTTGATCGTGCCGATGGTCTTTTCAAAGAACGAATCTGAATCCTTCGATGTAAAGGCCAGGCTCGCCAATAAGACTATGGCGACTGCAACCAGTGCCATCACAAATCGACCGGCACGTTTGCGACCATAAAAAGCGGCCCAGAGCGGCAAGAGAAATACCGGAAACAGAAGTGTTCCACTGGCCAGGCCGAGGAGAACACCGGAAACAACTGGCTTCCGAAACGCAACGAATGCCCATGTGACCAATGCCGCTGGCAAGACATGGTTGAATTCAGCAACATTATAAGCGGTACAGGGTAGCAGTAGATACAGCGTCGCCATGGCCAAGCCGATGCTCTTGTCTCCGAACAAATTTCGACCGACAAACCATAATCCGCTGATCACAGCTGCGTGTGCGAGAATCGCTAAAATACTCGGGGCGAGGTCATTAAAGATCAGTTTCAGAATGACGACAAAGATCGGTGCAGCAGGCCCACCGGTAGAGAATTCCTCTTTGGAAATCTTGACCGGGTCAGTCGCTGTCAAATTCATAATGTAATCGGCTTGAGCGATCGTCTCTTCGGTCTCTTGTGGAAGTGAGGAAGTGATGACCTGGGTGAACAGGAATGCACAGACCGAAAAGAAAAGAAACGCCATCCCATGTGTATTGAGGTTCTGTCCCAGGTAGGGACGCCGACTCAGGATCGGATCAAAGAACATTCGTAGCAGGAAGACACATGCGATGACAAAGAGCCACGCATGACCGATCGGTGAATCTTCCTGAGCTGCCACGAACAGCAGTCCAGGAGAGGCAGAAAGTAAGAGCGCAAGATCTAAGTTTCGAAGCGAAAAGATTCGCATAAAGCGAAAATAGATCGCAACGATGAGCAGGAACGACAGGTAAAACCATGTCGCCTGATTCATGCTGTAGCTGGGCAACAGAAAGTCCATAGGACAGCTGCCTTTATTTCAACAAAAAAGTTAAACGTCGCATGCTCAACAATGCTTGCATCACAGCGGGAAAACTTATTTTGCACACTCTGGAAACCAGAGCAGAATTACTTTCCTCACGTCATGAAATTCATAGACGCGAGGAAAACCCACTTCTGTCTGGAACACGAACACATTGTCTTTTCGAATGAAAACCGGAAAGAATGAGGTGAATCTGAAACAACATAAGGCTGGTGAAACCTATCAAAACTGTAGAAAACAACCCTGTTGCACTCAGCCGTATTTAGCGACATCACAGCCACTTTTTCAGATTTTCGAACCGATTCTTTCGGCTCAGTTGCATCACCATTCGTTCCCCAACCAAGGATGATGCAGTCATCGCCATCTATCCAACGTAACAAGATCCATACTGAATTCCAAACAAATTCCGGATCGTCACCAGAAAAAGTAGATCAGTGTTGATTTATCTGTAGAAGTGCTTGTTACTTTTTGGTCGCTGTTACTGGTGTCGGCTGAGTGAGATAGCTGAATAGATCAAGAATCTCCTCTTTGGTCATCTTTTGTGTGAGACCGTCCGGCATGATCGATGTTGTCATTGCTTTCAGTATTTCGATGTCGTCTCGAGAGACCACTGTGACCTGGTTATTCGCACCACGCAGGGTGACTCTGGTCGGAGTTTGTTCCTCCAGTAACCCAGTCAGGACACGTCCATCTGTTGTGAGCAACTGGAATTGAGTGAACTCTTCGCGAATCGCTGCTGAGGGATCAACGATTGCCAATAGCATGAAGTCAAGATTGTCTCGTTCGTAGCCAGTGAGGTTTGGTCCGGTTTTTCCGCCGTCATCAAACAGGGTGTGGCAGGTAGTACAGTGCTTTTTGAATAGCTCACGACCTTGATTCACATTCCCGGAAGCACCTTCTTCCTTCAGAAGTGCCAGTAAGCGCGCGATTTCTTTCTGTTTTTCTGCTGGAGTTGCGCGAACACTGCCCCAGTACTTTTTGACGAGTTCCTGAATTTCGGGATCGGGATGAAGCTGCATTTGCTGAATGACATCGAGTGAGACCGTATCGGGCTTAATCCGGAAAGCCTCGATTTCTGCCAGGAATCGTTTTGTCCATTCCGGTCGACTGGCGAGTACACGATGAGCAGTCGAGCGCAACCCATGTTCATCAGGTAAAGATGAGTGATAGCGGGCGCAGATTGTTTGACCGATTTTGGGATCTGAATAATTCATCAGCGAGAGCATCGCAGCATTTTTGATGGCACTGGAACGCGAACTGGAGATCAGGCCAAGTAGAGTCGAGACGCAACTTGGTTGTTCAACTTCTCCAAAGATCTGAATCAATGCAATTCGCTTTGAGTTGTCTTCTTTCTCATTACGAATGACAGCCAGGGCTTCCTTGAGAGCATCCGCTTGGCCGAGACGAATTCCGAGAGCCAAATCAGACTTCCCAAGCGAGCCTTGGTACGACTCAATCTCTTTGCGAAGTCCTTCTGGCAACTTGGCAATATCACGACCTTGATACGCTTCAAGAAACCCGGACATGAGCTTGCTACGGTATTCGGCGTTTGGAGCCATTTTTAAGAGTTGTTCACAAGCTTGAAGTCCAGCTAATTTCTCAGCGGCATTTCCCGGTGCGTATTGATCCATCGCAAAGCGCTGCATCAATCGAGGCAAAACAGTCGATTCGAAAATCGGTTCGTTCCAGATTTCGTCATCTTCCAGGAATGAGACAAGCTGCTCGCGAGGAGTCCGTTTTGAAATAGGATCGAGATGAACTCCGATTTGCTGATTGTTGTTCATCAGTGAGGTCCCGGAATGACCTTCTATCGCCCACCAAGTAAGGAGCGGCATATGCGGGTCGTCCGCGTCTTCTGTATGTTTCAGTAATGCTCTCAAAACAGGCAAGGCGTATTCGGTGTTGATGCGCCGAGCTGTGGAAGCAAGCTGTGAGCGAACCTGAACGTAAGATTCCTTCGTTGCCAGTTCTGCTAAAGCAGCACCAAGTTCCGGAGTCACTTGACGATGGTCACCAAGGAATCGGACTGACCAGCGACGGACATCTGGATCTTCGTTTTTGAGTGTTGCAGCTGCGAGTTCTGCGTCAAACTCACCTGCCCAGTGCAGTGTCCAAAGAGCTTCGAGTGCTGTCGGATCGCTCGTGGATGTCATTTGTTTCAGCTTGTTGACTGTCGCCTCCCGTGCGGTTTTGTCTTGTGCAAGCAAACGGTCTCCGAGGACGCGGACCGATGTTTGTCGCCACCATTTGTTGGTGTGTGAGAAATGGTTGATGAGCTCATCGTCAGTCAGCTTGGTGAGGTCGGTTTTTCCAGTGAGTGGTTTCGCATCTTTCGATTGGATGCGATAAACCCGTCCGCTCCCCTTGTGCCAGTTGTCGCGTGGGTCGACGTGTGAAAGTCGAGTGTCGTACCAGTCTGCCAGATAGACGGCTCCATCTGGTCCGACTTTGACATCGACAGGTCGAAACCAGCGATCTTCAGTTTCCGCCACGTTCGGCATGTCGACTGTGCGGTAGGTGGAACCGTTTCGTGAAACTTCGCTCGCCCAAACACGGTTATGCAACGCGTTCGCTGCAATGACATTTCCGTTGTATCGCTCTGGAAGGGTTCCCCCTTCGTAGATCACGAAGGTCTGTGGGAAACGATCTTTATCCCCCTCGTGAAGCATGTGTTCAAAATATCCGAACGCGAAGGGATTGGTTAGCGGACCATGTTTTCCCCAGTTCTTTGAGCCGTAAGACCCTTGAGGATAATACATTCCGCGAGTGTTGCCATGGTTCGTTCCGGAGAAGACACGGCCGCGCCCGTCAATCTCTGAAGAGAATGTATTGCCGCCACCCTCAGCGTAAATTTCAAAAACTTTCGTGTCCGGATGATAGCGCCAGATATTCTGGCCTTCCCATTGGACATTTTTGTTCACTTCAGATGAAACGTTTCCTGTCGTAGTGGACCCATTGGCAGCGTAAAGCCAACCATCCGGTCCCCAGCGCAAGCTGTTGGCGATCGAGTGTGTATCCTCAAGCCCAAAACCAGACAGCCGAACTTCTGGGTCTCCATCGGGAATGTCGTCACGATCGGCATCCGGGTAGAACAGAAGGTACGGAGGATTGATGACCCAAATTCCCCCATGTCCGGTCACGACAGAAGAGGTGATGTTCAGACCTTCGATCACGTTCTTGCTGCTATCGTATTTGCCATCGCCGTTCGTGTCTTCGTAGACGGTGATGAGATCTTTACCTTTGACGTGATTTGGCGGAGCTTGTGGGACCTTGTCAAAGACCGCTCGCAGGTACTGGTCGTACCGAATGACCTTGAGGCCTTCTGGAAACGGGTACTGTAGATATTGAACAACCCACAATCGTGCACGATCGTCAAAGTGCATGAATAGCGGTTGCATGACTTCCGGTTCTGTCGCAACGAGTTCGATCTTCAAATCGTCCGGCAGCTGAAAGAGTTTGACAGCCTCATCCGCAGGTGTCGGAGCACTATCGTCTCCGATCACTCCTTTCCCCTGGAAAGATTGAATCACCCGTTCAACTTCTTTGTTGCCGGCAAGATTTTCCTTGAAGCGATCTCGTGAATCTTTCTCCTCCTGAGCGAAACTCAGTTGAATCAAGGTGCAAAAGCAGGCAAGTGAGAGTAGAGCTCGAACCAAAATAGCAGGTCGTTTCATCAGTCCATCCGCAAAGCAAGAAAATCAGTCAAGGTGAGAACCTTGAGAATAGCTGAGAGGACCAGTGAAGAAAAGCTGACGTCTGAATTCTAGAGCAGTTTGCTCTACCGTGTGCCCGTGAAGAACGCATTTCTCCAGTAAAAATGCTGTTCGCCACAAGGCAGAACCTGCAAACCAATTCGAAAGATGCTCTAATCCGAATCAGTGTTTAGCTGGAGACTTGAAGCCTCTGTTCCGCTGGGTGATGAGTGCTGCGTTCAACAACTTCATTTGCAAGAGAAACGAAGATTTTAGCAAAATACGGAGTGTACTTCTCGTTTAATGTTCGCGGCAGGAACGTCGCTTCTGTCGACTCAGCAATCGCAGTTGCATTGGGAATGATGGTCTCAAATGGTGTCGGGAATTCAAGAACTCGCTGAAATTCACCATCAATGATTTTTTTGTGGAATGAGTTCTGCTTGCGATACAGTGACCAAATTGTTCCCAAGGGCTGAATATTTCGTCCTGAGGATTCGATGCGTTCGAGAAGAAGTCTTGAACCTCGAATAGAAAGCCGGTCAGGGACGCAAGGCAACACAAAGTAGTCAGAGATGTTCAGAAGCGATTTCACTTGAAATGGCATACTCGGAGGGCAGTCGATGATGACATAGTCAAAATTTTTGACCAGCCAGCTCCGCATCCTGTTCATGCGACTTCGCAGCATTGAAGTTTGTTCGGATCGAGTCTTGAAGATACGACCAGATTTCATCAAATTCGTTTCGAAGTCATCGATTCGCGTTGAGCAAGGAATGACTGACAAGTTTTCCAGGCCGTGACCGATTGTTGATCCGTTCTGAGCGACATAGAAGTTGAATTTTTCCGAACTAAAATCGTCGTCGTGCAGTTTCAAGAAGAGATGGTGGAGAGTCTTCAGTCGATTTTTGCAGTCGAACATTCTCTGCCCGCCGAGCAGGAGTTCTCCTGCCATGCATTGGTGGTCTGCGTCGATCACTAATGTCTTATGTCCGGCGACTGCCAGGCATTCTGCGACGGCAACTGCGGTCGTTGTCTTCGCGACCCCGCCCTTAAGATTTGTAAAAGCAATGATTGGCACCGTTGGCTCCTTAGAGCAGAACTAAGATTGGTCTTTACGTATCGCCTCGCGCCGAGAAGTCATGAAAGTGAGCTTCACGGGTACGACAAGCATTGAAAATGCTCTGGCCACGTTTACTGGAATTGATCCTGAAACTTGAAATTGCTCTCTCACAACGTTGAGAAAAGCGATTTTTCAGAGGTTTTCGGACTGGTTCCAGGTAAAGAAACGTCACGATTCCGGGAAAGGCAAACGGAATTTGATCAATCAGTCTGGATTGATTGAATTCAACTGAGTCAAATCTGCGTCAAGCGGTGTTCTCAGAAAAGGTAGTCTGCGTCACCAGGGGCGGTTGGGGCCGAACGAGCTTCCGGAGAAGCTGCCACCTTTCCAGCGTTCTTCATGAACACTTCCGTGGCCAGAGGCAGTCCCTTCCCAGTCGTTTGTTTTCCAATTGCAGCTATGCCGGTCGACTTTTTCGCTCGCGAAAAAGATGTGCTGGTGAGCAGCACGCCATTCTCCTTCTGGGAGTGGTTGCGGCAGTAAGCCAAAGGTTCTTTTGAACAAGTACACAGATGCCAGAGAAGTCGCGAAGAGGACTCCCATAAACAATGCAAGTGGTACGAGCAGGACTCCTAATTCAAAGAGGCGACCCACACGGGTCCATAACGGTTGCCAGAATAGCAGCGTCAGTAAAGTTCCCAAGCTGAGATACGGTCCGTAGGGGATTGATCGATTTCGAACAAACGGAGCGAGAAGAATCACCACCGCCAATGCACAGATCGGCGCGATGAAGAATGCAATGACCGTCGGTTGCCAACCAAGAAAAGCGCCGACCATCGCCATGAGGTAAACGTCGCCATCTCCCATCGCTTCTTCACGCAGGAAGAGAAAGCCAGCCCAGCGAACCAGCCAGACGATTCCGCCGCCGACAAGCATTCCGGCGAGACTTACTGACAGGCCATGCAGGTACGGGTGTGCGGTTACCCAGGCGGGAACTGCCGGGCCATCCATAAACGGGTGCAGCCATTCCGGAGTTATGATTCCAAATGTTCGGAGAAGTCCCGGTTGCTGATACCAGACCGGCACTAGATGCAGTATCGGTACGCACAAAAGTGCAACGACTGCAAAAATGTTCGCGGGTGTTGTCGTCGCTTCGGGGATAATTCGCAAATCGAAATCGATCAGCGACGCAACCAGCAGAGTTTCGACCAAAATGGCATGGAAGAAAAACCTCATCCAGACAAATGCTTCCGGAGAGTAGCCTTGCAGGCCCGGAAAAACCTGCGGTCCCATGCTGGCGAAGATAGAACTTTCATCGAGCGTTGCCCGAAGTCCGACAGGGACTTCAAACCAGAACAGCAGGACGAGGAGTGCCCCATTCAGAAATTCAATGAACGGGTAACGTCCTGAAATTTTCATCTTGCAGCTGCGGCAACGGCCCCTAAGCTTCAACCAACCGAAAACCGGGATGTTGTCGTACCAGAGGATGTGAGTGGAACATCGCGGACAGTTTGAGGGTTTGTCCCACAACGACTGCATTTGTCCCCACAATCGATTGTGTTGCGGGATACGATAGACGCAAACATTGAGAAAGCTTCCAATCACCGCTCCAATGATGAAAATGAAAATCGAGATCATCCAAAAAGGAAAATCCAGCAGAAGTGTCATCGGCTGATTCATATTCAGGTCATTGATTTGTGCAAGACTCATTACCACGTTTCAGCTCCCCCGGTGGAGAGTTGCGAAATGATTTCATCGACGATCGAACTGAAGTCTCGTTGATCGGTATTGATGATGATCGAAGCTGGCTCGGCATAGTCGGCTTCTCGCTGGGCAAGAACCGTGGCGACTTCATTGAAAATGTCATCACCTGTGAGTGATGGTCTGCTGGATTCCGTCGACTCGTCGTTGCGGAGTCGTTCGACAATTGTCTCGACACTCGCCTGAAGCCAGACAACTGGGCCAGCGTCTTGCATGGCTTGACGACTGATCGGGTCCAGAATCGCCCCTCCCCCGGCAGAGATGACAATCTTGTCGAGCGCCAACTGCCGCAAGAGTTCTTCGCGTTCGAGGTCACGAAATCGGGATTCACCATCTTCTGCGAAAATTCTGGCAATCGATTTGCCGGCCTGCTTTTCGATTTCCCGATCTGTATCAACCAGATCGTAATTCAACCGCGCAGCCAACTGCGTCCCAACTGAACTTTTCCCAGTTCCCCGATATCCGATGAGGGTGATGACCATCTGTCTGTTGCTCAATCAATTAAAAATGAAAAGCTGCTAATTGTGCCGACTGAACCGAGGGTATATGCGCGGGCCGATTGTCGAAGGCAGCGTGTCTTGGGGGTGTTTTGAACGGCAGGTCGTTCAAAACTGCGAATCCAAGAGAAATGAAATCGAAATGCGTACAAACAATACGCTCTGAAAAGCAGGTTTCACAGTACGACGTCTGAAAAACAACGAGAACAGAGAAGAATCCCGGTTCAGACAAGTGCAAACAATTGAAAAGCTTGCAATGAAAGTCAGGGGAACAGTCTTTCCAACACCACCTCATCGTATCGGCCCTACGTAGCACGGGACCATTGTCCCGTGCAAATCTTCCATTTGAATTCATCGTCGGGCGTTGTGAAACGGGGCATTTCGGAAATTCGACAACCACTCATAAAATGATCGAGTGCAACCCGTAGTTCTCGCAAACCGTTTCGAGGCTTTCGAACTGAATCGTCCGCCGATATGATCGACAGTTCCGCAACTGATCCCGGTTCTATGGATTTAAATATGCAGATCAAAATCCTGACTTTGCTGATTTTCTGTTCCTCAGCCAGTTCACTCATAGCACAGGATGCTGCTCCACAGCCTGACAGGATGGTCACCTATAAGAAGGTCGGTGATGTTGAGTTGAAGCTGCATCTGTTTGAGAAAACCTCTGACGAGAAAGACCGTCCAGCGATTGTTTTCTTTTTCGGCGGAGGCTGGAACAGTGGAAATCCTTCACAATTCTATCCTCACTGTCGGCACCTGGCTGACTTGGGGTTTGTGGCGATGTCGGCAGAGTATCGCGTTAAGTCCCGCAATAAAACGACTCCATTTGAATGTGTTGAAGATGGAAAGTCAGCCGTTCGCTGGATTCGCAGCCATGCCCAAGAACTCGGGATCGATCCCGATAAAATCGTCGCTGGCGGAGGATCAGCGGGTGGTCATGTTGCCGCCGCTGTCGCGACTGTGCCGGGGCTGAATGCAGAAGGAGACCCGAAGGAGGTCAGTTGTGTGCCGAACGGCCTTGTCCTGTTCAATCCTGTTTACGATAACGGGCCAGATGGGTATGGCTATTCACGAGTGAAGCCTCGACACGAAGAAATTTCTCCGATGCACAACATTCATAAAGGAATGCCGCCAGCGATTGTCTTCTTGGGAAGCAAAGATAAGCTCATCCCTGTCAAGACAGCTGAAACGTTCAAAGTGAAGATGGAAGAAGTCGGCAGCGACAGTGTTCTCAAAGTGTACGAAGGAGAAGGGCACGGCTTCTTCAACTACAACCGTGGTCGTGGGGATGGATCAAACTATCAGCAAACCATTACAGAGATGGATGCGTTTCTGGCGAAGCACGGTTTTCTGTCAAAGTCCCAGTAAGAGTGCAGGCAAGACTTTTGAGACCGCTCACAACCAGGGCGAACACGTAAATCACTTTCGAAAAGGCTCTAGTAATCCTTGGCTGACTTGTTCAATCGACATTCTGATTCAGAGCTTGCAGCTGCCTACCAGCATTGCGTCACCTTGGCTCGCGGTAGTGGCAGTAATTTCTTCTTTGCGTTTCATTCGCTGCCGAAACAAATGTTTCGCGAGATGTGTGCGCTCTATTCCTACATGCGGTTGACGGATGACCTGGGGGATGACGAGTCGGTTTCGATAGAAGAGCGGCGACGGCAACTTCTTGAGTGGAGGACCGATCTCCGCTCGGCTTTTGAAATGCAGAAGAGTTCCTCACCCGTACTTTTGGCGATCGCTGACGTCGCCCTGCGAAAAGAGATTCCGATCTTGTTGTTAGAGGCCGTGATTGACGGCGTCGAATCGGATCTGTCACCGGTGACATTTCCCACCTTCTCCGATTTGAATGCCTACTGTTATCAGGTCGCAGGAGTTGTCGGTCTTTGCTGCTTGAAGATTTGGGGGTACGACCAAAACGCAACAGGCGTGGATGACATCGCAAAAGACTGTGGCACCGCTTTTCAGCTCACAAACATTCTACGTGATCTCGCTGAGGACGCGCAGCGAGGACGGCTCTATTTCCCGCTCGAAGACCTCGAACAGTTTGAGATGACTCAAGCTGAACTTTTTTCCGGAGTGAACGACGCAAAATTTCATGCGTTCATGAGTTTTCAATCCGAGCGGGCCTGGGGTTATTACCGCAACGCGCTTCCTTTGCTGTCTCATGTTTCTCCAACCGGGCGAAACATTTTGAGCGGATTCATCGACGCGTACAGTTCGCTCCTGAAGCGGATTGAGAAGAACAACTACGATGTCTTTTCAGAGCGAATTCGGCTTTCAAAATTGCAAAAATTAGGCATCGTTTCACGATCAATCCTGCGTATCCCCCGGCGAATTCAAGTTTGACGTCTTGGTGATCTCTCGAATGATACGGCATGGATTTCCGGCAGCGAAGACGTTGTTGGGGATGTCCTTCGTGACCACGCTCCCTGCCCCGATGACCGTTTCAGAACCAATCGTGACACCAGGACAGATGATTGCTCCCCCACCGACCCACACATCCGAGCCGATCGTGATCGGTTTCCCGAACTCTTGCGTGCGTCGGAGTTGAGCCTCCATCGGGTGCGTCGCTGTGTAAACTTGAACTGCGGGACCGAAGAATGTGAAGTCGCCGACCTTGACTTCACAGACATCGAGGACGACGCAGTTGAAGTTGAAATAGACTCGTTCACCCAGATGGATATTGCTGCCATAGTCACAATAAAACGGCGGCTGCATCCAGACAGATTCACCACCCGAGCCAAACAGATCGGTCAGAATACGACGGCGGGCTTCCTGCTCATGCTCCCGAGTCGCATTCAGATTCTGACAAAGGTTCCGTGCTCGTTCTCGAGATTTGACCAGTACTGGATCGAGAGCATCATAAAGCTCGCCAGCTAACATCTTTTCAGCTTCGGAACGAAATTCTGAGTTGTCGTCGTTGGTCATTATCTTGAGCAACTCCAAAATTGAACTTCACGTTCTGTCTCGTGGTGAGCCGTCTATGAAGTTGTGAAGTGATTTCGCTGGCATGATAAGCATTGAAGGTGTCCTTTGAAATAACGGGATTATGAGGATTCACTTGCGAGTTTTTTTATGTTCTATGTCGCTGATTCGTCGGAAAGTTGAAATGGAATTCCCATAAGCCTTTGTTGTTGTGTATGATCCTGTCTGGATTTTCATTCGAATTGGTGTCTCGGAGAGTGGCAACAGGGTTAGCGGTATGAGTGATTCTTTATCGAGCCGTCGTCGTTTTCTTCGCTCTGTTGGCGGAGTCTGTGTTGGAGGGCTTATTGCGCCGCAGGTTTGGGGGGACGGTCGACCTGCTGTGACCAATCCTCGTGCGACCGATGGCGATGATCGCTACGCGCCGAACTGGGACGAGAAGTTTCAAATCACTGTGGGGCATCCTCAGGAAGCTGGACGCTCAAAGGCTGATCTTGTTGGCAGCAGCGACAAAGTTCTTCAAGCGGCGCTCGACTCGGTCGCTCGCATGGGTGGGGGGACAGTCAAAGTGTTGCCCGGGACATACATTCTTCGCAATGCGGTTCACTTGCCGTCGAAAGTTCGGCTGCTCGGTTCTGGTGACGATTCAATTCTTACGAAGATCCCTTCTGAAACTGTCGAGCTGAGTGACGACTCGGACTGGTACGATCAAGAGATTTCGTTGAAGAAGTCTCTCGGGTTCCAAGTCGGAGATGGCATCGCGTTGCGAGCCAAAAACCCAAGCCACGGTGGGCAAATTGTGATCAAGCGGACATTGATCGCCCGGTCGGGAAATCGCTTCAAGCTGAGTGATGGTCTGCGCGAGAATCTTTGGTTGACCGGCAAGCCGACCTGTTCGTCGCTCTTTCCACTTCTGACAAGTGAGCGGACCTCTGATGTTTTGATCGAGAATATTACGCTCGATGGAAACGGAAAGAACAACGAAAACTTCAACGGCAACTACGGCGGAGGCATCTTTCTTCAAGACTGCAATCGCTACACGTTCCGCAATGTGACAGCAAGAAACTACAACGGCGACGGCATCAGCTTTCAGATTTGCCATGATGTGGTCGTCGAAAATTGTCACTCGCATGACAACAACGATCTGGGAGTTCACCCCGGTTCCGGATCACAACGACCGCTCATTCGAAATAACCGATTGAACAATAATAGTCAGGGGATCTTCTGGTGCTGGGGAGTGAAGTACGGGTTAGCGGAAAATAATTCGATTGATGGAAACCGCCGATTCGGGATTTCGATTGGTCATTGCGATACTGACAACGTCATCCGGAATAACACGATTACGAACAGTGGTGAGATTGGCGTTCTGTTTCGTGATGATCCTCGCGGTCAGGACTTCTGGGCGAATCGGAACTTGCTTGAAGGAAACACGATTGAAAACAGTGGCGGTGATGCCGGAGTTGCGATTGATGTGACAGGCAAAACCAAGGCTGTCCGTATTGTTGGAAACACCTTGCGGGAAACTCGCCAGAAAATGAACCGATCCGGAATTCGTATCGGCGCGCAGGTTGGTGAGATCGTCTTGAAAGAGAATTCGTTCGAAGGGTTCGCCTCAGAACTCGTCGACCAGCGCAGCGTTTAACTACTGACCCGTTTGACAGAGCAACCCTGCGAGTTCATGAGTCATGCTCTCGCCGGGAAAAACTCACTTGAATCAGACCGTCATGGGCAAAGCATGATTTTCAGCACGAGACATATCGCTCAGCAACGTAACCACCAAGACTGTACGCGGACTTCGGGGCGACAGTTACTGGAAGGCTTAACGTGTGAGACGAATCACCTTCGCGGGAGAAGGTCGTCAGTGATTGTGCGCACAGTATTCAGTTGCTTGTTGACAATGATTCTCTGTCCCGGATTTGTTTACGGAGAAGATCGTCCGGTCGACTACGGTCGCGATATCAAGCCGATCCTTCAAGCCCGTTGCTATGCCTGTCATGGAGCATTGAAACAGGAATCAGGTTTGCGGCTTGATACCGGTTTGCTGATCCGCAAAGGAAGTGAAAACGGTCAGATCGTGAGCACCGATCAGCCTCAACATTCAACGCTGATTGAGCGGATTTCCTCGAAAGAGGATTTCGATCGCATGCCCCCCGAGGGTGAACCACTTTCGGCGGAGCAAATTGCAATGATCCAATCCTGGATCGCGAGTGGGGCAAAATCTCCAGAAGATGAACAACCCGAAGCCGATCCCGATTCTCATTGGGCGTTTCTGAAACCGGTTCGATCCCGGCAGTTTTCGGATCAGGAGCGGGCTGCTGATTTGAATCCGATCGACGCCTATCTTGCAGCCGCGCACAAGTCTCAGGGACTCGAACCTGTCTCTCTCGCAAGTCAAGAAGTTCAGTTGCGGCGTCTTTATCTTGATCTCATTGGGATTCCACCGACACGTGATGAACTCCGGAAATTTCTGGACGACACCTCAGAAGATGCGTTCGAGAAAGTGGTCGATCAGCTTCTCAATGATCCGCGTTATGGGGAACGGTGGGGGCGGCATTGGATGGACGTCTGGAGGTACAGCGACTGGTATGGCCGGCGACATGTCCCTGATGTCTGGAACAGTGCTCCACAAATTTGGCGCTGGCGGGACTGGATTGTTCGATCACTTAACGAGGACAAAGGCTACGACCAGATGGTCAGCGAAATGCTCGCAGCTGATGAGATTCGTAGTGGAGAACAAAAGCAAACAGTCGCGACCGGGTATTTGATTCGAAACTGGTTTGCCCTCAATCCGAATGACTGGATGCGAAATACAGTCGAGCATACCGGGAAAGCGTTTCTGGGCCTGACCTTCAATTGTGCTCACTGTCACGACCACAAATATGATCCGATTTCACAGGATGATTACTTCCGATTCCGGGCGTTCTTCGAGCCGATCGGCATTCGTCAAGACCGCGTCCCGGATGAAGCAGACCCGGGGCCGTTTCAAGAGTATGACTATAGCGCATTACGAAAGGTTGAACGGCTGGGAGCTGTCACAATCTTTGATAAAAACCCGGAGGCTCCGACATGGTTTTACACCGGCGGCGATGAACGAAATCGCGACGAAAGTCGTGGCAGCATCGCACCTGGTGTTCCCGGTTTTCTGGATGAGAATCAACAGCTCAGCATCACTCCAGTCGACTTGCCTGTACAAGGCTGGTCACCGGGGCAAGACCCGGAAATTCAGCGTACGTTGGTCGAGAGTGCCCAGAAGAAGATCGACGAGGCAGCTGCTGCGGTCAGCAATTTGCCGACCGCAGAACCGAGTCTCGCTGAGCATGTCAAATTGCGTCTTGCCAAAGCTGAAGAGGCGTATCGCGAAGCAAAAGAGGCTCTCAATGAGCCGGCCCAACAGACTGCATTGGTCGGGAATCAATCGCTGGTGTTCAATGCGAAACAGGGACGGAGGACCGTCTTTCATCGGGTTTCCTCTCTGAGTGAATTCTCAGATGGGTTTGAAATCGATTTTCAAATTCGGATCGTGGATGACTCGCATTTCAACTTCCAACTTGCCAAGCATGTCACTCAGGGACTGACAGCTGCCTATGTCGCTTTCGAGAAAGGACGCATCCTTTCGTATCGACCTGGGTCATTCAGCGAGATTGAAGCGGGGCGATACGATTTCGAAAATGGACAGGATCGTTTTCGGGTTTCGCTGCGTCTGCAAACGGAAGCAGATTTGGCTCTGTTGACGATTGAATCGTTGACCGATCAGGCACTTCTCGTTGCGGATCTGCCAATTGCGCTCAACGGATGGAATCCGATCGGAGATCCTACAAAAGGTGTTTTCTTCGATGCCCGCCCGGGAAGTCTGGCATTGGTCGATGAGCTGACGTTTCGAAACCCTGCTCCGAATACTGAATCACAGATTGTGGCACAGTTCAACTTTGAGGCTCCCGAGTATCGCGATGGTCAAGAGATTGTCGGACAGCATGGTTGGGAGATTTCACCGATCAGCGGAACGAACTCGACATCGATAGCGACGTCAGTGCTGAATCACTCTGCTCTGGATAAATTTCAGCAAGAGCTCGAAGCGGCGCAACTCGCATCGCAAGTCCCGAAACTCCAACGTCAGGCTGCAGAAGGTCAGCTGGCTGCTGCACGTGCGGAGCTAGCGAGTTTGCAGGCCCGTATCGCAGCCGAAGCTGCCAAGTTCGGAAACGCTCCCGCAGATGAGCTTCAGGAACAGGCCAGCAATGCCAGTCAACTTGAACAGCTTGCGACAATTCAGCGCGCCGAGTCTCAGGTTCAGCAGGCTCGATTCGCTTTGGCGACGGCAGAAGCGAAACCAGAAAGCGATGCAAATCGCACAAAGGAGGTTGAAGCTGCAAGGACACAACTTGCCAGCTCGACGACTGCAAGGAGTCAGGCAGAATCTCAGCAGGCCGATTCAAAGACCGGTTCCTATACTCCTCTTGGACCGTTGTATCCAAAAACGAGTACCGGGCGCCGCAGTGCTCTCGCTGCCTGGATCGTAGACCGAGAAAACCCGCTGACGGCACGAGTTGCCGTCAATCATATTTGGATGCGGCATTTTCATCAGCCACTTGTTGAAACAGTCGACAACTTCGGGCGAAGTGGCGCCGAGCCGACTCACCCGGAACTTCTGGACTGGCTGGCAGTCGAGTTGATGGAATCAAACTGGAGCATGAAGCACCTGCATCGATTGATCGTGACCAGCGATGCCTTTCGGCGTCAGTCGTCAACCTCCAACATGACGCAGAACGTCAAACTTGATCCGGAGAATGATTATCTCTGGCGTATGAACACTGGCAGGATGGAATCTGAAGTTGTTCGCGATAGTTTGCTTCATGTTGCCGGGAAACTGGACTTCACCCAAGGTGGTCAGGAGTTGGAGAACAAAGATGCGTACACGACTTTTCGTCGCAGTATTTACTACAGCACGCACCCTGAAAATGGTGGCAAAAGCACGCAGGGAGAACTTTTTGATGCGCCCGACGGGCAAGAGTGCTATCGCCGCACTCGAAGTATCGTTCCGCAGCAGGCACTCGCTTTGACAAATAGCGAGACCATTCATTCCATGAGTTCTTTGGTTGTCCAAAGCTGGGAGGAGAAGCATCCCGACCAGCTGGATTCCTCCGAGGAACACATCAATCAGTTTACACAGGAAATCTTCGAGCAAATCCTGTCTCGATCACCTTCGGCTGCGGAATTAAAACTTTGCAACGCAGCGTTTCACAACTATGTGAAACTGACGAAACCAACAGAAGAGAAGCAGGTCAACACCCTTGCCAGAGAGAGTCTTGTGCGGGCGATTTTCAATCACGGAGACTTTATCACAATCAGATGAGCGAAGAGCGTGAGACGACAAATGAATTCGCACGATGCATAATATCGAACAGTTAGTAGCATGATGAACTCAAACGAAAATGATCACGAAGCGTGTTGCCAACCGTCGCGGCGCATGTTCCTTTCCGATTTCGGAATGGGGTTTACCGGTTTGGCACTGGGGGCGATGTTCGCAGAAGATGGTCGTTTGCGCGCTGAAGAAACTTCAGTTCATCCGCAAGTTTCCAGCCCGCCGCAGTTAACTCCACATAGTATTACCCCCAAGGCGAAGTCAGTCGTCTGGATTTTTCTTTCTGGCGGGTACAGCCATCTCGAAACTTTCGATCCCAAACCTGCACTGAATAAGTATGCGGGGAAAACGTTCGATAAAACGCCATTTGAGAATCCGGTCGATTCTGTTTTGCATAAGAAGCGATTTCGCTCTGTCGCAGCAGAAGAGATTAACGTTCGTGATGTTTATCCAACGATTTACCCGATGCAGGTTGGCTGGAAGAAACGGGGTGAATGTGGTGTTGAGGTGACGGACTGGTGGCCGTATCTGTCTCAGCAAGTCGACGAACTCAGTTTTGTTCGCAACATGTGGACGACCGACAATGACCACGCAGCTGAAAACCAGATTCATACCGGGCGGCATCGTCTCGAGGTCCAGGAACCCAGCATCGGTGCCTGGGCTCACTATGGACTGGGGACTCTCAACGAGAACTTGCCGAAGTTCGTCGTGCTGGGAGGACCGACTCGCTCGGACACGCGGCTTTCGATCGATTCGCTCTACTTAGGCCCGCAGCACGCGGGAGTTCCATTGGCTCTCGATCCCAACAATCCTTTGCCGTTCGGCAAGCGGCAGGCAAGTCAATCGTTTGCGCAACAGCAGCACGAGTATGATCTGATTCATCAATTGAATTCTCTCTCGGCGGTTGAGTATCCGGATGATCAGGATCTTCGAGCAAGAATTCGAGCCTATGAACTTGCGTTTCGAATGCAGTCGGCCGTTCCCGAAGCGGTCGATATGGCGACAGAAACTGAGTCGACCACTCAACTCTACGGGATGGACAAGGACTCAACCAAAGCGGCGGGTGAAAAACTGTTAGCTGCGCGAAGGCTCATTGAACGTGGCGTACGATTCGTTCAAGTTTATCCATCTGGCTACGGAACGTGGGACTCGCATCGTGAGTTGAAGAAAAACCACACTCGACTGTGTGAAAGTGTCGATAAGCCCGTAGCAGGTTTTATCGCAGACATGAAACAGCGCGGCCTGCTGGATGATACAGTCGTTGTGTTCTGCACCGAATTCGGAAGGACTCCCGGTTTGGAGTTGCGGGGTGGTGGAAAAGATGGAAGAGACCACCATCCGAACGGATTCACGATTTGGATGGCAGGCGCGGGGATCAAGAAAGGACATGTCCATGGCGAGACCGATCCACTGGGCTATCATGCCTTGGGAGAAGGTCACTATGTTACTGATCTCCACGCAACAACACTCCATTTACTCGGGCTGGACAACAGACAATTGGAAATTCCCGGCCGAAAACGCCTGGATATCGACCACGGGAAAGTTATTGAAGATATTCTTGTTTAGAGTATTTTCTTTTCAGTGCCTGTCGTGCCTGCAGACAACGGGCTTTCGACAACTGAATAGCACCTCACCACGAGGCAGATTACGAATACGATTTCAAAAGAATCTCGAAGTGACCAGAGTTGCGAGCCGAGCATTTGAAGTGCCCGACGAAACTGTCACTTCGAAATTTTAAGACTCCAATCGAACGAACCTCCGAATTGAGAACATTACAATGCAACGTCGTCAGTTTTTAGTCGCCTCTGGGCTTGGAGTTGCCGGGCTTTCTTTTGGTCGTCCCGTCGCGGCGGCCCCGGAATCAACCGAAGTGCGGTCTTCTCGGAAAGCGAAATCGACGATTCTGTTTTTCCTGTGCGGTGGGTCGTCTCATATCGATATGTGGGATATGAAGCCGAAAGCTCCGCTGGAGTATCGAGGTCCATTTCAACCGATTCAAACATCAGCTCCAGGAGTGACTTTGTGTGAGCACTTACCAATGCTGGCTCAACAGGCTCATCATCTGGCGATTGTGAACTCCGTTGGAGCGACCGTTAATACAAATGATCATCATGCTGGATACTATTACAACTTGACCGGTCATATTCCGGATCAGTCATTTATTACTCTCGGAAACAATCGAACGCCGTTTCCCGACGACTGGCCGTTTATGGGATCGGTGACCGCGTCAAAACTTTCGCAGCATCCGAATCTTCCGAACGCCATCACCCTGCCCCACATGCCGAGCCGGGCTCCGTATACCAGACCCGGACAATTCGCAGCCAGAATCGGAGTCGAGCAAGACCCACTCTACGTGAATGGATCATTGGAAGAGCCGCTCAAGTTTCAGGCACCTTCACTTTCTCTTGAAGGTGGGATTACTGCCGAGCGTATGTCAACACGATTTTCACTTCTCAATGAAGTCGACTCAGCCCGTCGTCAGTTCGAAGGGTCGGCGTCGATGGAAACGCTGACACTGCATCAACAGCGAGCACTCTCGCTGATCCTCTCGTCGCAGGCGACCAAAGCTTTCAACGTCTCTGAGGAGTCACCGAAACTTCAGGAACGATACGGGAAAACGATCAACGGTATGAGTTTGCTTCTGGCCCGTCGACTGGTCGAAGCAGAAGTTCCCTTCATTACAGTTTTCTGGAAAGGTGACAGTCGCCGGTTGGCGAAGAAATGTCGAAGCGCCGGAAGTTGGGATACTCACGGCAACAACTTCAAATGTCTGGAAGATGATTTGCTTCCGGAATTTGATCGTGGATTTTCAGCCTTGATTGAGGATCTCTCGGATCGCGGATTACTCGATCAGACTTTACTCTTGGTGAGTAGCGAAATGGGACGCAAACCAAAAATCGGTGACCCACGTTCTGGTGGAACAGTCGGAGCTGGGCGAGATCACTGGACGCACTGCCTGTCGAATGTTCTTGCCGGAGGCGGAATTCGTGGCGGGCAAACTTATGGAGCCAGTGACCGTTACGCAGAGTACCCGCTGGATCACCCCGTCACCCCCGCTAACATCGCCGGAACCGTGTACCACTCCATGGGAGTCAGCGACTTGATGGCGACTGATAAACTCGGCAGACCGTACCATTTACTGGAAGATGGTGACCCGATCACTGCACTCTTTTAATCTCCTGCACACGGTTGGGCAAACTGCTCTAGTAAACCAAACCGATGCGAATCATTCCGGTCTCGTCTAAGTCATAGTCGGGGCCGGATGTGTACTCGAGTTCGCGGCTGAAGACGTAGCCTGCTTCAACGAACCAGGAGTAGTTGTCGAGGATTTTTTCTTCCAGACCCGCAGCGAGTCTGAGGTCTCTGTAAGTGAGGACATCGTTTGCTCCACCTGTCCTTTCAACTGCCCACGTTCCTCCACCCAGTTCACCACCCAGGTAAATCCAGCGTTCACGACTTTCTGATTGTTCAAAGCGATAAGAGATCTTCGGTTTGGGGAACATGATCTCAAATTTTAAGTCCGGGATGTCCTCTGGGATGTATGTGATTCCAACTGCTGGCAGGACGCTGACGTCTTCTCGATTCAGGTAGACGATTCCCAGTGTGAGTGTTGTCTGCTTTGATTTCTTGTAGATAAAGAGCGCTCGCCCGGTGACGCGGAATGCGTCGGATGAAGAGTTTTTGAAATCGCTGAAGTATCCAGGAGCAACAGCTCCTAGGAAAATCCATTGCTCGTTGACCGGAAGAAATAACGAGAAATCGACTGCAGAGTCGAAGAGTTCGTTCGGCACATCAGTCACATCGGGACCGTCGACGAAATGGGCGCTGAACCGAGGAGTCACCTGGACTATCGGAAAGTCTTTCAGGGAGAGCTGAGTTCGTAAATCAAGAGTGGTCAGCCCCATTCCATTGTCAGTACCGGGCAAGACCGTGGTGGTGAATCGATGCTTGGTCCATTGGAGACTAAACGGGGCATGATTGCCGCAATCCTCGATACCATCACAGCCGCATTGACCAGAAACAGGTTCGTACAAATTCAGTGGTGAGTAAGGAGTCGCCGAGTAAACTTCTGGGTGCGGAACAAATTCCTCTGGGGAGTAAGTCTCCTCGGCAATCGACGAGTCGATGGGGTATTGCGCTGTGCGGACCGGCATTTCCTCAGGTTGTTCGTACTCTGCCAAGACCTGGAGAATGGCCTGTTTGGGAGATCTCGCAGGGCTACCGCCATAGAGTTGCTGTACTCGCTGCTGAGTTTGAGTCGTCTGCGGATTGGTGGATTGAGCTGGAGGCAGATTCTGGGCGCAAAGTGTTGCCGGAAAGACAATCACACACAGCCAGCCGATGATCCAATTTCCATTGAGGTGCATAGGGGCAACAGTCGCCTCTGGTGTCGCGAGATTCGCCTTTAATCGTTGAGAACAAAACTTCGTTTATCTGTTCCAGGTTGCCGAGGTCAACGGGGACCGGGTGGTTCACGCTTGAGTCGTCAATATACTGGCGAGAATTGCTGATCAGCGGGATTGAAGAGTGATGTCTTGCTCACAACAATGTCAGTTGCCTGCGTGCTGCTGAAGCAAGACCATTAATGTACTGCCTGCCCGAGATTGAAGTTGAATGCCATTCACTGCTGAGAAGAAATGTCGAATTGTCGTCGTCGGCGGTGGAATCACTGGGTTGGCTGCAGCACATCGCCTGGTTGAACTCGCTGGTGAGTCTATTGAACAGATGGATATCACTCTGTTGGATGCGGCTGATCGATTCGGTGGAAGTTTCGGGACCGAGCAAATCGGCGATTACACCATCGAAACTGGCGCAGATTCCTTTATCACCAACAAGCCCTGGGCGATCGATCTCACAAAACGATTGGGGATGCAGGACCGATTGATCTCTCCAAATCCCGAGTTTCAGAGGTCACTCATTCTTCATCGCGGGAAGACAGTCGTGACGCCGGTTGGCTTCAATTTACTCGCACCGAGCCAGGTCTGGCCGATGTTGAAAACACCGCTGCTCTCACCGTTGGGGAAAGCACGAGTAGCCATGGAGTATTTTATTCCACGAAAAACAGATGGCCGAGACGAGTCGTTGGCGAATTTTGTTCGCCGGCGATTCGGACGCGAATTGCTGGATAAAATTGTTCAACCTATGGTCGGTGGAATTTACACTTCTGATCCCGAAAAATTGAGTTTGAAAGCGACGCTCTCCAGGTTTATCGAACTCGAGAGGAAGCATGGAAGCCTGATTCGCGGGCTTCGCAGCTCAAAGAGCAAAAAGAATCTGTCTCAGCAGGCAAGTGGGGCTCGGTATGGGCTGTTTGCCACTCCAGTTGAGGGCATGAGCGAATTGCTACTACAGCTTCAGAAAAAAATTGAACATCAAGTGGCTCTCCGGTCTGGTGCGTCTGTCGAATCAATTGAGCATCAGGGCTCGTGCTGGACATTACGTTTGAAGAGTGGTGAACAACTCGAGGCTGACGGATTGGTCCTCGCACTCCCGACTTACCGGAGTGCCAAACTTCTCACTGATGTGAGCCCCGAGTTGAGTGGTGCACTTGGTCAAATCGAGTACGCCAGTAGTGCCATTCTCGTCAGTGGGCACAGAGAAGAGGACATTGATCACGATCTGAATGCGTTCGGACTTGTGATTCCTCATTGTGAAAAGCGGCGAATTCTGGCTGTCTCGTTTCTGAGTCGAAAGTTCCCCGGTCGAGCACCAGCCGGAAAAGTGATTCTCCGGACATTTATTGGCGGAGCGATGCAGCCTGAAGAGATCGACCACCCAGATGACGAGGTGATTGAATCTGCCTTGTCAGAATTGCGAGAGATCCTTGGCGTTCGTGGTGAGCCTGATTTCCTGAGATTAGTCCGCTACAACCGGGCGATGCCTCAATATACTGTCGGGCATCTGGATCGAGTCGAAGAAATTCGCAAGTGGGGAGCCTCATTCCCAAATCTAGGATTGGCAGGCAACGGATTCGATGGCGTCGGAATTCCCGACTGTGTTCACAGTGGTGAGCAAGCCGCCGAGTCTGTTTGGCAGGCGGTCATGGGTCTGCGAGAAAGTTCGGATTGAAGTCCGATGAGATTCCCCGAATGACCCGCACCTCGGTTTGGCTGGTGAAGAGTGAAAGCTGAGAGTGGGGCGAACATCACAAGAAAGGGGGCTTCAAGCTCATCCATCCTAGAAAAAAGGCACAAGAGATCGTCATTCCAGCAATTGACGACGAGTTAAAATGCGTTGTTTGTGCTTCGTAAAAGAGGGTGACAGGTTTCAATTCGATTGAATTCTATCTTTCGGTCCGGGTGAAAATTCTTGCCTGAAGACCGTCGCAAAGACTGTGATTTCTGGCCGATCTCGTTGATCGATTTTGATCAGGAGATCTTACTTAGACCGCACGATGTCAAGAAACTCGCTTCTCAACACCGGAAACGGTTGGATGGTCGCTTGAAGTCAATTCCGTCATCTGTCATAACTCTTGCCTTCCTTTAAGTATGGACCCGATGAACCCATGCTGCACGTACGAGAGATTGTCTCGAATTGATTGCAGCGTGTATTGAAACAGGCCCCGTTAATGCATTCTCTATTCCTGGCAACGACAGTTGAAAACTGGATCGAGAGCGGCAGTATTTGGCCGCTGAATCTTGTATTCAGCATGCTTCCTGCAGGGGTTTGGGCAGCTCTGATCCATACAACTCTTGTTGGCTTATTCTTCGGCCTACCCGCATTTGTCTTTATTTGGGCTGAACGGAAAGTCGCGGGGCGTATTCAGGATCGTTTGGGACCGACACGCGTTGGTGGTCGCTTTGGTTGGCTGCAATCTCTTGCAGATGGCGTCAAGCTGATTCAGAAAGAAGATCTTGCTCCTGATGCCGCGGACAAAATGTTGTTCCGTTTGGCTCCGTATATTGTTGTAGTTGCTTCGTTTGCAGCCTTTATGTTTTTGCCGTTCAGCCAGGGGCTTGTGGCTGTCGTGATGGATATCGGATTGTTTATCGCCTTGGCGGTGCTTTCGATTGAAGTTCTTGGGATTGTCCTTGCCGGGTATGCTTCCGGTTCGAAGTGGTCCCTGTTTGGAGGGATGCGTGAAGCAGCACAGATGGTCAGCTACGAAGTTCCGCTCGGAATCACAGCTGTGATTCCAGTTGTGGTTGCTGGAACTCTGAATCTCGGCGATATCGTTCAAACGCAAAGTGGTGGACTGCAGAACTGGATTATTTTTAATAGCCCGTTTACGTTCCTCACCTTTTTTGTCTTCTTTACTGTGACCCTTGCCAGTAATAAGCGAGCACCTTTCGACCTTGCTGAGGCTGAGAGTGAATTGGTGGGTGGTTTTCACACCGAGTACTCTGGAATGCGTTGGTCGTTCTTCTTTCTTGCAGAATATGCCAGCATGTTCTTTATCAGTGCCTTGGCAGCGATTCTTTTCCTTGGCGGATGGTGGACAGGAATTCCGTTCATTGACAACGGCCTCGCCTCTTTGGCTGAAGGTTCGGTTGGCGGGCTTTATCTCCTGCGAGTGTTCGGCATGAAAGTGCTGCTTGTGAAGGCTGGGTTGTTGGTCTTTGTGCAGATTTGGATTCGTTGGACCCTGCCCCGCTTGCGTATCGATCAGGTAATGACGACTTGCTTGAAATATCTTCTTCCCATGAGTTGCTTCCTGTTTTTGGGTGCAGTGTTGTGGCCGCTTGTGATTGCTACGATCACTCATGGAGAGCATCAGCGGATTTCAGTAATTGGAAGCTTTGAAGCAATTGGCGAGCGAGTTCCCGTGCGGAAAGTTGTTGTCGCCGAAGTTGAAGAGCCAGTTGAAAGTGCTGCTGGTGATGAAGGAGTCGAAAAGCCTGCTTCTGAAGAAGAGTCAAAAGACAGTTCAGTTCCAGTAGACGCTGATCAAGAAGAGAAGACCACAAGCGTGCAAGACAAACTTGACGAGACGCTCGCCAATCTGAATCCAAGCGCTGGAGGGACTCGATAATGGCAGAGTACATGTTTTACTTGTACGCAGCGATTGCTTGCGGCGGTGCAATTGCCGTTGTACTGAGCCAAAACGTAGTTCGCATGGCCTTCTGGTTAGTGATTTCGTTGAGCTCGGTCGCTTTTCTGTTCTTCCTGTTAGGGGCAGACTTTGTCGGTGCGACTCAACTGTTGATTTACGTTGGTGGAACCGTCGTCCTGCTGATCTTTGGAGTGATGCTCACGTCGAGTGGCCCATATCAAACTATTCAGAGTAACCCGGCCGAACTTGTTCAGTCAGGAATGATTGGTCTCGCGTTTATAGCCTTGATCAGCTCAACCGTCTTCTCAGTCGACTGGACCGGAAATGCTGCGAAGTTGGCCAAGATTGATGCTCAATCGCGAGAGGGTCGTGAGCATGCACACAACCATGGACACGAAATAGGTCACGACCATGGTCATTCGCATCACCATGGCGAAGAAGATGCCGAAGAAATTCGATACGGTTATAATCCGGAAGCTCAAGGAAATACGACTCGCAGTATTGGGACAGCCTTGCTGGGTGTTCGATTTGATAAAGATCTGAGGGCTGGCGGCCATGGTCATGGTGAGACGGCCCTCAGTACTGGATACTTATTGCCATTTGAGATTATCTCCGTGCATCTTTTGGTGGTGCTCGTAGGGGCGGCCTATCTGGCTCGTGCGAAACGTCGCGTCGACGCGCAAGACGCCTGATTAGGCAGGGGGAATATTGTGGAAGATCAAAACCTGATTAAGTTCCTCGCCGTGGGGGCCGTTTTGTTTGTCTGTGGAGTGCTCTGCATGACGACCAAACGGAATGCCATTGGAATTTTGATGGGCGTGGAATTGGTTCTCAACGGGGCAAATATTAACCTCGTCGCGTTTTCTCAGTATGGAACACTTGGTCTGGATGGTCAGGTGATGTCGTTGTTTGTAATTGTTCTGGCAGCTGCGGAAGCCGCTGTCGCATTGGCGATTGTGCTGAGCTTTTACAACAATCATCGGACAGTGGATGTTGATCAAGCCACCGAGCTTAGCGGATAGAGTGTTCCTTTCAGCTGGCGATTGTTGTCGGCCTTCATACAAACAAATTGACTGCGGCGAGAAACGATGTCTCCCGAAATTTATCAACAAGTTGGTTCCCAGTTAGTGTGGCTGTTGACAGCTGCCTGGCTGTTGCCGCTACTTGGGTTTTTAGTCGAGATCTTTGGTGGTTACTGGAGTTCACGGACAAGTAAAGCCCCAGCGTATATCGCAGTTGGATGTATTGGATCGGGGTTCGTCCTGAGTCTGATCGCTGTTTGCGTTTGGATGAACGCAACAGATTTTGTGCCATGGAAAGTCGCTGAAACTCACGATGTCCATGTCACTGCTGAAGTTGACCATGACGATCACGCTCATGATCATGCTGACCATAAGCACGGTGAGGGCGAAGAAGCTCACGAGCATGGTCATGCCGACCATGGTGAGTCACATGCAAACGAACCTTATAAAAAAGCGTTTGCTGGAACCTTTTACCGGCTGGGCAAGTTCGGTTCCCTCAACATCACTCTTGACTGGTACATCGACGGTCTGACTGTCTTGATGTTTGCGATGGTCACATTGATCGCAACCTGTATCCACGTCTTTGCGATTGGGTACATGAGCGATGAGTTGACAGAGCATTATGAAGATCACTTCGTCCACACAAAAGATGGCGGACACTTCCATCGCGTCGGACGTTTCTATCGGTTCTTTGCCTATCTCTCCCTGTTTTGTTTTTCCATGCTCGGGCTCGTTCTGGCAGGGAATATCTTTCAGGTCTTCATTTTCTGGGAACTCGTCGGACTTTGTAGTTATCTGTTGATCGGGTTTTATGTTGAGCGTCACTCAGCGAGCACAGCTGCGAATAAAGCATTCATCATGAACCGAGTTGGGGACTTCGGGTTCCTGATTGGCTTAATGATTATCTGGACTTGGTTTGGTGTCTTTCAATTTGCAGAAACAAACCCGGAAACGATTGGTGAAACTGGTCTCTTCCAGATGGTTCGGAATGCCGAGGGCGAGATTGTTTCCCACGGAGAAGGGGCTGAAAAAACAGTTGTCTTGCAGGCCCGTCAGGGAATGCATCTGCAGCAAGAAGGTAACGAATCAACAATTCCTTACTGGCTGTTGGTGGTTGCCGGCTTAGGAATTTTTGCTGGCTGTGTCGGTAAAAGTGCTCAATTCCCGTTACAAACGTGGCTTCCAGATGCGATGGAAGGTCCAACGCCTGTCTCAGCTCTCGTTCACTCTGCAACGATGGTGGCTGCCGGGGTTTATCTGGTCGGTCGCTTCTATCCAATGTTCACCGAAGAGGTGTTGTTGGTCATCGCTTATGCTGGATGTATCACGCTATTCATTGGTGCGACAATTGCCGTTGTCGCAACCGACATCAAGAAAGTTCTCGCATACTCGACAATTAGTCAGCTTGGCTACATGATGTTGGCTTTAGGGCTCGGTGGTTGGCTTGCTGGACTGTTCCATTTGATTACACACGCTTTCTTCAAGTCGCTGATGTTCCTCTGCTCAGGTTCGGTGATTCATGGATGTCACCACGAGCAGGAAATGACCAAGATGGGCGGCCTGTATAAGAAAATGCCGATTACCTGCTGGACGATGTTCATTGGAGTTGTCGCGATTAGTGGCTTGGCGATTCCTCTCGTGACAATCCCAGGATTCGGAGCAGCAGCTTTATCTGGTTATCACTCAAAAGATGCAATTGTCGCAACCGCTTTGAGCTTTTCCGGATTGAATCCGCTGCACTCAATGTTGTTCTTCATTCCGCTGATCACAGCCGGGATCACTGCCTTTTACATGTTCCGTATGTGGTTCATGACTTTCTTTGGAACACCACGAGACCAAGATGTTTACGATCACGCTCATGAATCACCGCGATTGATGACAGCCCCACTGTTTGTGTTGGCTTTCTTTGCAGCGTTTTGTGCTGCCGGTGGTGAAAATGGTCCACTTGCTCAGTTAATTCTGTCTACTGAACCAACCCATGTGGCTGGAGGTGTCGAAGCTGGTGGAATCATTGGTTTGAATCTGCCGAGCCATCATCAGATTCACGAGGTCCACAGTGCTGCAGGGAGCTTTGCCCTTCTAGCTGCTTTGATCGGAACACTTTTAGCGTACTTGCTCTACAGCCTGAAGGTTGTCGATACAAATATGATGAAGAACCAGGGTCGTGCGATTCATGAATTCCTGACTGAAAAATGGATGTTCGATGAATTGTACGACTGGATGTGGGTCAGACCTGTTCATGTCGTTTCAAGCTGGGCAGTTGCTTTTGACAAGTATGTCCTTGATGCTTTCTTGCACTTCCTCAGTCGGATGGTCGTTTTGGTTGCCGTCTGGGATCGCAAATTTGATGAAGTTGTCGTAGACCGAATTGTGAATGTGTTTGGAGAAACGACTTACTCTATGGGACGGTCTCTGCGTGCAGTGCAAACGGGTCGCATTCGTCAATATGTGACCTTTATTGCCCTCAGCGTCGTTTCGCTGTTCATTTTGTTGTTTGTCTTTCTGCCTCGTTAGGTTTCGTCCAGCCATTTCAGAACACAATCTGACTGATTTATAAAGCTATGTCCGATCCTGTCACACTACTATCCGCAACGATCTTCCTTCCAGCATTGGGAGCAATCTTCCTCATGTTCTTCGACAAGAAGGCTGAGGATGCAATGCGATCGTTTGCACTGGTGATCACAGCAATCACCTTTGTCTTGAGCTTATTGATCTGGCGAGATTTCGACACATCAATCGGCACAATTCAAATGGCGGTTTCGATACCGTGGGTGCCCACCTGGAACATCAATTATCAACTTGGGGTGGATGGGCTGAGCTTGCCACTGGTTGTTTTGACCGGGTTGATCACCATGCTCTCTTGCATGGCGGCCTGGAGCATTAAGACCAAAGTTCGCGGCTTCCTCATGCTGTTTCTGATTCTGGAAACCGGCATGATGGGAGTCTTCCTGGCTCTCGACTTCTTCCTGTTCTACGTTTTCTGGGAAGTGATGCTACTCCCGATGTACTTCCTGATCGGAGTCTGGGGTGGTCCGCGTCGTGAATACGCAGCCATTAAGTTCTTCCTGTACACACTGGCAGGTTCAGTATTAATGCTGATTGCCATGTTGATGTTCTACTTCAACAGTGGATCGTCAGAACTCACTGGCAATCAGAACATCTTTGATCTGCTCCAACTTGCTGAGATTGCCAAGGCTGGCGGTTTCAACGTGAACATGCAGATTACAGCATTCATTTTGCTCTTCATTGGATTTGCAATTAAACTTCCATCATTCCCGTTCCATACATGGTTGCCGGACGCTCACGTGGAAGCGCCGACACCAATCTCAATGATTCTGGCGGGTATCCTTTTGAAGATGGGTGGTTACGGAATCATCCGAATCGCCATGCCATTGTGCCCGTACGGAGCACAATATGCAGCTTACACCCTCGTCGCGTTGGGGGTCTTCAGTATCATCTACGGAGCCTTCGCAGCGATGGCTCAAACAGACTTTAAACGTCTTGTGGCTTACAGTTCAGTGAGTCACATGGGTTATGTGTTGGTTGGAATGGCGGTCTGGAAAATCTCTGAGACCGGCGCGACTATGAACATCAATCACTGGCAAATGGGCCTCTCTGGAGGAATGTTCCAGATGATCGGTCACGGAATTTCGTCAGCGGGGATGTTCTTCATGGTCGGTGTTGTTTACGACCGTGTCCATCATCGCGATTTGAATAAATTCGGCGGTTTGATGCAGATCATGCCACAGTATAGTGCTCTGGCAATTGTCATCTTCTTCGCAGGCCTGGGGCTTCCGGGACTCTGTGGATTCATTGGCGAAGTTTACGTTGTCTTGAGTATGTGGAACTTCAGCCCGATCCTGGCAATCATTGCAGCCTCGGCTGTGATCCTCACAGCGGGATACATTCTTTGGACGATCCAACGTGTTTATCTTGGACCGGAATACAAGGGACCACACCCTGAGGCGTTAACTCCGATCACTGGTCGCGAAAAGACAGTTGCTTGGACGTTGGCAATTTTGGCTGTCGTGCTTGGAATTTTCCCTTATCAAACTGTGCTTGTTGTGATGGAGCCATCTGTCCAACACTTGACTGAGTCCTTGTCAGTTGGATACGCGGCGATTAACGAGACGATCAATGCTGCTGTCACACAGATTCCAAAGTAATTGAAAGCGTTCATTGAGTCTCACACCGGTCGACGCTAATAAGTAATAATTCACGATGCCTGTTCAATCGATTTTAGATCAAGTTCTGAAACATGAGATCCCACGCTCGCTGGAGATCTTTGCGCCTGAACTTGTGCTTTGTGTGACCGTTGTTTTACTTCTGCTGTGGCGGATGCTCGGGTTGCATAGTAAGGCTCCGACTTGCTGGATTGCTTTGTTCGGATCGTTACTGGCATTCTTTGGCGCCTTTGCCCAATTCATGTACCTCAAGTCCAATGGGGTCGATGCAACTGAAGGCCTGAAACTTCTGTTCAGTGTTTGGCCTCTTACTGCGGAAAACGTTGGAACTCCCGGTCCCTATTTCACCGGCTTGCTGATGCATGATCAGTTCGCAGTCTTTTTCCGCTTGGGGCTCAGTCTCTTTTTGGTGCTCTTGATTGCACTCACGATTCTGACTGGGATTCCGGACGAAGAAGATGGGCAGGATTTCTACACGCTTTTGATTGGTTCAACCATCGGGATGCTGATGGCAGTTGGTTCGAATCATCTGTTGATGCTGTTCATTTCAATTGAAATGATGAGTGTTCCCAGTTACGTAATGGTGGCCTTCCAGAAAGGTCGTCGACAAGCGACCGAGGCAGCTTTGAAATACGTTGTGTATGGTGCCGGAATTGCTGGTGTCATGCTCTATGGAATCAGTCTTATCGCTGGCCTTTTAGGGACAGCGGACATGAGTGAGTTGGGGACTCGATTTGCACTTCTGCTTGGAGACGAAAAGTTCACCATGCTTAGTGCGAATTCCGTCACACTCGTGCTTGGTATCATGATGGTTCTCGTCGGTTTGGCCTTTAAACTGTCACTGGTTCCGTTTCACTTTTGGTGCCCGGACGCCTTTGAAGGTGCATCTTCAGAAGTTTGTGCATTTCTGTCGGTTGCGTCGAAGGCTGCCGCATTTGCGTTACTCGTTCGATTCGTCATGGCATTTCAGGGGGCTGGTGAAGAGTTGTTACTCTTCTTCGGAGTTGCACTCGGTGTGATTTCGATTGTCACAATGACGCTCGGAAACCTCGCTGCTTACACGCAAACCAATATCAAACGACTCCTTGCATACTCAACCATTGCTCATGCTGGCTATATGGTGATGGGCGTTGCCGCGTTGCTCGTGGTAGTGAATTCTACGACGAAGGGTCTCGACGCAAACACTGCCGCTGTGGGGTGTGTTGAAGGTTTGATGTATTACATTTGTGTCTACCTGTTTATGAATCTCTCCGCTTTTGCGGTTGTCGCCTTCCTTCGTAATGAAACCTTCAGCGAAGAGATCGACAGTTATCGTGGAATTTTCCAGAACAACGTCGCGACAAAAGTGATTTGTGTTTGCCTGGGAATCAGTTTCTTCAGCCTCGTTGGAATGCCTCCATTTGGTGGATTCTTCGCGAAGATGATGATCTTCTACAGCGCGATCCAGGCGGGACATGTTCACTGGTTCTTGTGGGTCGTACTGGCGTTTGGTGCACTGAACACTGTCTTCAGCCTGTTCTACTATCTGAAGGTTCTTAAAGCGATCTTCATTTCAGAACCCTCATCAGAGACGAGAGAAGTGGCCGTTCCAGGGATGGCAGGGGCATATGTCCTGTTGGTCACTCTTCCGATTCTGGCACTTGGAATGACACCACTTCAGGGCGACCTGAGTGCGACTGCTCAATATGTTGCAGATGTGCTGTTTAAATAAATCGTCCTCATCAGATCATGACTTACGGAAGTTCGATGGATCCCTCAGCCACTAATTCTCTGGTCAATTCTCTGCTGATTGAGATTCATCGCAGTCTTGTCCAGTACGGTGCCGAAGCTTCTCCATGGTCGTCAGATGCCGACTCAGAGCTTCTGGACCGTATCCAGGATTTCGCTTCGAAGCAGGATAAGTCTGTCGCTGAAATGGTGGACTTTCTGCGTTCACGAAAGCATATTGTCGATTTTGGAGTTTATCCTCCGGAGTATACAAGTTTGCACTTTGTGGGTTTGGGCTATTTTCTGGATCGCATGAAGGAAAGCCAGGAACTGCTGCTCAATGACTTGGAATCTGCTGTCGGGCAACTTGCTGGAGATGCAGAAGCAGTCAAGCTTGTCGAAAGAGCAATCGAACAGAATCAGATTGTGCTTAAGTCACTCGGTGAAGTTCGGCTCGCAGCTACAACCTCGTAGCTATTTACGATCTCGTCTTGGCGGTGTCTCGTAGACGTTCAGCGTGAATTGTCAGATCAACGACTGAATCATGCCGACTCATATGTGTGCTGACTGGCTGTTGCGACGTCTCGTTCAGATCAGCAAAAGCATCTTTCGAATTGATGTACAGATTCTGCCTCGTGGCAAACAGCAATTTTATTGATGAAATGCGTTCTTCATGGGCACACGGTACAGCACACTGCTCTGGCGATTCGAAGATTTTTGTGCTTTTGTCCCCGCATCGCGTTTTTCATTTGATGAATTACTCTGTTGCACAAGACTGTGAATGCACAATTTATCAATTTGCTTTACAGCACATCAAATCTTGATCTTTAAATTCTGCCTTCAGGTGATCAGTTCACGAAATCGTAAGACTGATCATCATGGGTACGACGATTAAGTTTTGAAATGTTTTTCCAGTCATCGTATGTATCCCGATGTCTGATTCGATTCATTTTACTGCCGTGTCCAAGCTGGTGTCTTCTATGCTGATTGATACACATGCTCATCTCGACGAGCAATCATTTCACGTCGACCTCCCAGAGGTTCTTGATCGGGCCCAGCAAGCCGGTGTTAATGAGATTCTGACGATCGGAATCACGCTCGCCACCAGTCAGGCAGCTGTCGAGCTTGCCAAATCTTATCCTCAGGTCCATGCCGTGGTCGGAATTCAGCCGAATTATGTCGCGGAAATGAAGCCCGATGACTTTGAGCAGATTGTGGAACTGGCAAAAGAAGATTGTGTCGTCGGTATTGGAGAAACCGGCCTCGATCGCTACTGGGATCATGCCCCGATTGAACTTCAAGTTGAATGGTTTAGGAAGCACATTGAGCTTTCCCAGTCGATCAATAAACCGTTCATTGTTCATTGCCGTGAAGCAGAAGTGGATGTGGTCGAAGTGTTACGCGAGTGCTCGAAGAATGCTCCTCTGAATGGAGTCATGCATTCGTTTTGCGGTGATCGAGAAACGGCTGACGCTTGTCTTGAACTGGGGATGCACATCTCGTTTGCAGGGATGGTGACATTCAAGAAAAACAACGATCTTCGTGAAGTCGCCAAAGCGATTCCATTGAATCGAGTTTTCGTAGAGACTGATTCTCCTTACCTTGCTCCCGTCCCTTTACGGGGTAAGCGAAACGAACCTGCCAACGTTGTTCAGACCGCGCGCTGCCTTGCAGACCTTCATGATCTCACGCTTGAAGAGTTTGCAAATGCGACAACAGAAAACGCGCAGCGATTCTTTTCTCTTTCTTAATTCGTTTTCTTGCGCGCACGAACTTGGCTTTTGATCGCTTTTCGTCTCTTGTTTCAAAACTTTTTTCAAAATGGAGAAAAAAAATTGGAACACGAATCAACTGTCAGCTTGTGATGGCGACTCACTCAACGTGCAGTGAACTCTTTGATGCATCGCGCCGGTCGATGTGAAAATCGTTGGTTTGTCTCACTGCAAAATGTGTGGCGTCTTGACTTCACTTGTCTCGTGTCGGGCGGTTCAATTTGAACAGAGAGTCACTCCGATCGAGGTCTGGTAGTCTGTCCCTGTGCATACTCTCAGGCTTTGGTTCATACAGTGATCGCTCCAGCCTCTTTATGGGTGGAGTAGATTCACCGCATAAATCGTGCTGCGAAAGTGATGTTGTTCAATTTCTGTTCAAGAGTGTTCGAATCAAAAGTCTTGCGAAGGCGCTTCCGGGGTAGACCAGGATTCGCTTTTAATTTCTGGATGGTCTTCACTCAATGACTTTGAATTGTGATGTGTTATTCCATTCGTGACGTTGCACGAGTGAGCGTTTTGATGACAGTTTTTTCTGTACATCGAATAGGTTTCATCAACACAAAATTTCATGAATCGACTGCGTGTTCGAATTGAGCCATGCTGACGTGTTCGCTCGATGGCAGTGATGAAGTTCTGATGTCATCAAAATGGTTCAAAAAAGACTTGCAAGGATTTGCGCTTTTCGTAACATTTGCCGCAAGTCATTGTTGTCGTTGTGCCTTTGTGTTTTCATCAACCATGATTCACATTCATCATGACGATCACAGTCGGTTCGCCACGGTTGGCGAATCGGGATGGATTCGGCAATGTGGAAACTGAACATGATCTGCCCAGTAGCAACCTGTTCATTCCACAACCTAGAAGCTCTTGGAAGGAGGAGTTTCCGTGGCCAAGAAAAAGGCAACTAAGAAGAAAGCTGCAACTAAGAAGAAAGCAGCTCCAAAGAAAAAGGCAGCTGCTAAAAAGAAAGCAGCTCCAAAGAAAAAAGCAGCTGCTAAAAAGGCAGCTACTAAGAAGACAGCAGCTCCAAAAAAGAAAGCTGCAACTAAGAAGAAAGCAGCTCCAAAGAAAAAGGCAGCCGCTAAAAAGAAAGCAGCTCCAAAGAAAGCAGCTACTAAGAAGACAGCCGCTCCAAAGAAAAAAGCTGCTACTAAAAAGAAAGCAACTAAGAAAAAAGCGACCAAGAAAAAATAGTGATCTCTGCTTGAGATTACTGAGCTTTCGGTACGAGCGAATCAGGTCAAATCTGGTTTGCTCGTTCTTTTTTGCGCTGACACAATTTTCCTCGTGCAGGCCTGTCCTGGTTTCAGCAGTATGGCCTCTGATCGAGACGGCGTCTCTCTGTTTGCTCAGGAGAACCTTGAGAGGGTCAGGGACGCCTTCTGTGGGCACTCTCGTAGTGACTTACTCGTAGCGAGACTGCTTCACTGCCGCGACGTTGTCATCCGCAAGGATTGCTTCAGCGTCCCTCTGTAGGCAATGAGTTGAGCGGGTCACTACTGTTCCGGAAAATGGACCACATCTGCGTAAGCGTTGATGAGTTGGACCAGTTTTTCGCAATCTTCGCCAATGTCCTGTTTTAGCAGATAGCCTGAAATCCCGAGGCTATAGGCGGCGATCACATCGCGTTCTTCGTCCGAAGTTGTGAGCATGAAAACAGGCAGTTGCTGGAGTTCGGTGTCCGCCCGCAGTGCTTTCAGGAATTCAATTCCGTTCATCCTGGGCATGTTGACATCGAGTAAGATTAGAACCGGGCCGGGGATTCGCTGTTGATCCAGTTCGGTTCCTCGAAGCATGTGTAGTGCTTCTGCTCCGTTTCGTGCGACAGTCATGTCGAACGGAACATTGTGTTTCGTAAATGCTCGCTG
Source organism: Thalassoglobus sp. (assembly GCF_048270125.1). Classification (NCBI taxonomy): domain Bacteria; kingdom Pseudomonadati; phylum Planctomycetota; class Planctomycetia; order Planctomycetales; family Planctomycetaceae; genus Thalassoglobus; species Thalassoglobus sp. The sequence goes on from NZ_JBLWTN010000009.1 coordinate 67,331, forward strand.
GAGAGCAATGACATCGAGTTCTTCGTCTTCAACGATCAGCAGGTGCATAGGAACAGGAATTCAGGTTTTGTAGCTGATTCGGAAATCTGAATATGACCTCTCAAAAGATGAGAGAGTTCTGCATGGCAGACGTTTCCGAAGTGGGAGTTCACTCTGCCCAGGAGGCAGGGGGCGAACATGATTTCTAAAAATGCTTTCATCGCTGTTTATCGTCGTCAAAATCGTTCTCGGGGAGATCACGCATGCTTGGCCACGTGAAATAAAACTGTGAACCTTGTCCGGGCTGCGAGACTAGTTCAATGGTTCCGCCTCTAGCTTCGATGACTCGGCGGACGACTGCAAGCCCCATCCCGGTCCCTGAAACGCTGGTGTCGAGTCGCTGGAACATCTCGAAGATCTGTTTTTGATGCTCACTTGGAATCCCGGGACCGTCGTCGCTGACTTCGAATTGGACATATTCCAGGTCAGAAGTTTCAGTCACCCGGACATGAATATTTGGGTCGTCGCGGTTGTGGTATTTTAGTGCATTTTCAATAAGGTTGAGCAGTACATGAAAAAGTGGGGCGCGACCGGTCAGGAGGTCGATGCCATCATTGTGGAGTTGAATTTTTGCCATCGGAGGAGGTTGGATGAGACCAACAATTTCATCAAACATCTCTTGTAAGTCGATGGCCTCGACAGCCACGCGAACCCGTCCTGCGCGAGAGTATTGGAGCAAATCGTCCAGCAGGCTTTGCATTCGTGTCACCTGTTCGTCGAGACGTTTCAGGTGGTCGTTGCATGTCTCGGGAAGTTTTCCTTCGGAGTCTTCGCGAATCCATTTTGTTAAATGTTGAATCCCCCTTAATGGGGACTTCAAATCGTGAGAAGCTACGTATGCAAAACGATCCAAGTCGTCGTTGCTGCGTTCGAGTTCTCGTGTCCGTTTGATGAGATCCAGCTCGGACGATTTTCGATCGGTAATGTCGCGAATGAAGATTGCCACACTTGTCTTGTGAAACTTTACGAGAACAGCTTGGTGCCAAACCTGATCGCCATTGATCCTCATCCGATATTCAATCGTTTGAGACTGACCGGTGTTTGAGAGATTCGTGTATGCGTGGTTGTAGTCGATGGCGACATCACTTGAGACCAGGGACTGTATCTTATGGCCGATATAGCCATCTTCGGGTTGGGGGAAGATGGCTTCTGAGCTCACGCGACAATCCTGTATCAAGCCGTCTCGGTCCGTTCGAAAGAAGAGGTCCGGGCTGGCGTTGAAGATGGCTTCGAGTTCAGCGGTCTTTTCTCGCAGTTCAATTTGTGCCAGCTTTTGGTCGGTCATGTCAACGTGGACCCCGATCATGCGTTCGGGACGCTCGTCGGCATCGTAAAAGACTCGGCCCTGTGCACGAATCCAGCGGTAAGAACCATCTTCATGCTTGAATCGAAAGATCGAAATGTAGCCATCGGTTTTTCCATTAAGATAATTTTGTAACCGCAGGACCGCTTGATCTTTGTCATCGGGATGAACCCGCTTTTCCCATTCTTCGTACCCGTCGATTGTGCAGTCAGTAGGCAGGCCAACTTGTGTTTTCCACTCTGCAGAGTAGGAGACGACACCGCTTTGCATGTCCCAGTCCCAGAGTCCGATGTTGCCCGATCGAAGAGCCTCTTCCAGGCGACGCTTCGTGTGAGAAAATTCGTAGTCGTGTCGCAAATCCTCTGAGAGATCACGTACTAACCCGATGATGAAGGATTCCCCGTCGACATTGATGAGCTTGGCGTTCACCTCCACTGGAATTTGTAAACCGTTTTTCTTCTGATGGGTCGAGCGAAACGTTTTGCTCTTGGCAAAAGTCTCTTGCCACTCAGCTTGCTCCCAGTTTCCGCGTGATTCATTGGGGTCGATGTCCCAGACGGATAAGGTCATGAGCTCGTCGATCGTGTAGCCCAGCGATTCGCACGCTTGCTGATTGGCATCGGTGATCTTTCCTTCAAGAGACAGCCAGAAAATCGCTTCGCCTGACTGGTCGAAAGCGAGTCGGGTTTGCTGCAGTTTCCGTAAACTCTTGCGGGCTTCAGTGACATCCTCAAGCACAGCGGTAGACCGAACAAACTGACTGTGGAAATCGGTCTCGGCGATCGCGTTCAAATTGATTTCTCGAACGCGACCATCTCCAGTGAGATATTGCAGCCCAATGTTTTCACAATGGCCTCGGGACCGAAATAGTTCCATCTGCACAGCGGCATCACGACTTGATTCTTTCGTCAGGAAATCTGTCAGCTTTCGACCGATTACATCAGCACGGCTGTATCCAAAATGTTCCAGCCAGGAATCGCTCACAGAGAGGAGCGTTCCATTTGCGTCAATCGATTGCATGAGAGCGGGAGTTTTCTCGTAAAGCTTACTGAGACGCTTTTCCTGCTTGACTGTCTGCTCGCGTAGCAGATGCTCTTTGTGGTTTTCCACGCATGTGCCAATGTAACCAAGGAACTCCCCGCTGGCTGAGATGTGAGGGATAGCATGGCAGTTCATCCAGCGATACTTGCCATCATTCCGGCGTAAACGGAATTCGACCTCAAATGGTTGCTGACTCTCCTGCATCTGTTTCGCAGCGTTCGTGACTGTGAGGAGGTCATTTTCTGAAAGTGCGTTTCGCCAACCTGATCCGAGTGCCTCTTCTTTTGTTTGCCCGGTGAAGCTGCACCAGCGAAGATTGACATACATACAGTCCCATTCTGTGTTGGAGACCCATATCAGAACAGGTGCATGGTCAGCAAGATTTTTAAAGTCGAGTTCAAAAGGTTTCACGCATGGCCCTCCCAACGATGAGTAATGGGATTATGTTCTTCGCGTTTATCTTCGATAATTGATGTCGAAATGGATAGTGCATCCAAACCGTGATCAGGGCATTTTCAATGCTTGCCGCCCCAGTGAAGGACACATGCATGACTTCATGGGCTGCCTGTCACAAGGCCGGACCCAAACGTCAATTCAAAAAATGTTATCACTTGAAGACCTGTATTGTTTTTTATCTCGCCTCTGTTTGTGATGAAGTTTTGGAGCCGATCCTGAAACTGAATTTACCTTCTCTGACACTGAGGAAAGTGGTCATTTCATAAGTTGTCGGGCTCGTTGTAATCAATGTTGAAGGAGTCGCTTGCAGATCTGGCGAACAGTTAAATGTTCACTGGTTGACGATGTTTGGTGGGGTCTCGCCATTGAAGGCTGCGAGAATCTGTTTTGTGACGCGCATTCTTAGCTCGTCCACCGATTCTTCTGAAACAAACGCAGCGTGCGGTGTGGCGATGACGTTTTCCTGTCGGTACAGCTCGTCCTGCAAATCGGGTGGCTCGGGGTCGAAGACGTCTAAGCCTGCGCCGGCGATCTGCCCGCTTTTCAAACCCTTCAAGAGTGCTGCGGGGTCGATCAATGAGCCGCGCGAAGTGTTAATCAGAATCACTCCATCCTTGAGCTGGCTCAAGGTGTCCTCATTGATCAGATGGTGAGTGGCCTCGGATAGCGGAGCGTGAAGACTTAAGATGTCTGAAGTGGAGAGAATTTCATCCAGCGGAAGCATTGTGCAACCGGTTCCATAGTCGTTTCCTGACGGAGTGTGAGCAACGACATCAAGCCCAAAGGCTCGTGCTCGTTGGAACACTTCTCTTCCGATGTGTCCGAAACCGATGAGTCCCAGTCGCTGCTCACTGAGACGGTGCATCGCTGGACCCGCTTTCAGGTTGTATTCACCCTGCTTGGTTCGCTGATGGAAGAAGCCGATATTCCGCGTGAGTGCCAGCATCAATCCGAGTGTGTGATCCGTGACCTCTTCGACGCAGTAGTCGGGAACGTTTGTGACTGGGATTCCGAGTTCACTGGCTACCTTGAGGTTGATGTTGTCGAGACCGATTCCCATACGGCAGATTAATTTGCAGTTTTTGGCTGCTCGAATAACCGGCTCAGTAACCTCGGCCCAGCATGTTGCGATGGCAAAGACATCGTGAGCGAGACCGATGAGCGTTGCTTCCGCGTCATTTGGAGCATCGACGATTTCGATTCCTGCAGATTTTAGAAGATTCTCTTCAATCTCCAGTTCTGGCCAGGGGTGATCGGTGATTAAGATTTTTCGGGAACTCATGCTCTTTCGACACCTGTTATTGATTTCAGCTGAGTGGTCTGTCGCAACATGGAAGCGAGGATTTCACAAACATGACGCTTCGTTCATGTTCTCTCCTGTGGATCGTGTTGAGCGTCGCTTGAGCTCGTTCTCAACGATGCTTGAAGGCAATGCTGAAGGAGGAAGCAAGGTTCTCCTGGTTCACTTCAGCAGGCACGGTGAGAGCCGCTTTGTTCCTTTCAGGGGCTGATTGTCAGGTTGTGCGCTCGATGAGTCTCTCCATGATTTACTTCTTCCTGTTCAAGACGCATCACGACGATTTGAATGAAAGAAAGAACAGAGCTTCTGTTTTTGTGACGGCTTTTGAAAGACAATCAATCGAAGCGGTCATCTTTATCGATTTTGCGCGAGGAGAGTTTGAAATGCAACATTTTCTGAGAGCATCTCCTGCATACGCTTTAATGATCTGCTGAGGAGAACGCGTGTCGCTGCATCCGATTTTCCGATTTGCTCGGCGATTTCCTTGCTCTGCATGCCTTGCAGGTAGCGTAGTTTCAAAGCTTCACGAGCTTCATCCGGAAGCTGTTCCAAAGCCTCTGCCAGAAAGAATTCTTTTTGGTTGCGGGAGAAGGCAGCGCTGGGGCTGGTCATACTCGCAGCGAGGTCATTTTCGATTCCAGCCCCTTCATTGCCTGGACCGGCACCATGGATGCCTACTTCGCGATTGGCTGCCCGTTTTTTTGCACCGAAATGATGTCGATGAGAGTCGATGATGCGGCGTTCAGCCTGCTGGCACAACCAGCGAAATGGGTCGCGACCTTCGAAGTCAACAGATTCAAAAGAACCGAGGCAGCTCATCGAGAGATCCTGAAAGATGTCGCTGGCTTCGATTTTCTTGCGCAGCTGATCACTCAGTCGCTTGTCGATAAACGCCAAAAGTTGCGGACGCCGAAGTTCGATGAACTCTGCTAAGGCGTCGCGATCTTTCTGGCGGATCCGTTCAATCAGATGGTTCGCGTCCTGGTATTCACCACCTTGATGGTCAGCGTTCTCAGGCATGGGCTCCCCATCATGTTTAAGTTGATTCAGACAGCTCTGGTCGAGCCTCTTTACTCATCTGTTTTCTTCTTGAAGAAGATGCTTGAGAAGAAGGCGTCAATTCCAAACCATGTCCCTGTTGGTAAAGCTGCAATGCAAAGCAGTGCGATGATTTCAATCATGTTTTTGTTGATGTAGAGACTATGCTCTGGTCCCGGAGCAGGTGGCACGCCAGGCCATGGTGGAATCACTAAGTAGAACGACAACACCATCGCGGCGGCCATGACGGCGGAGAACCGTGTGAAGAAGCCGACAATCAGAAGCGAGCCAAGAATCAGCAAGCCCCACATCGCAGCCATGTCTGCACGGTGAAGTGGTGTGTCCGCAGGTGCAGGGGCACCGAGTTTGAGTTGTTCATCCGTCAGAATCTTCATGGCGTTATCCATGAGTTCAGACTCCATCGCTTTGATCGGTCCCGTAAGGTCCGCTCGCATGATGGCGACCTTCTTGGCGAGCATCGTGGCGTGATCGTGCTGATAGCTCATCGACGCCTGAGTCAGAGCCGCTTCGTACTCAGCGAGTAACTCTTTGTACTCTTTGATTTTTCCGAATTTGATGTTGTGCTTTTCCGCACTTTCTTCCTGACGGGTCACAGTTCCCATCTCAATATTAAACGATCCACGTTCGTTCAGTTCGCCAATCACGCCTGTTCGTTCAGGGTCACCCTGAAGCGATGCAGCGAGTCGTTGTCGATACGGTAAAGCTTTCTTGACTGTGGAACTGAGCCGAGAGGCTGCGTAGTTGAAATTCTCGGTATCGACGCCTGAGTCCTTCTTTTTTGAAAGAGCAGCCAAGTCGCCGAGTTGTCGTTCGACGGGAGCCCGGGAATATCTTACGAGTGCATCGAAAGTGCGGAAGAATGCAATTTCGGAATCATCAGCAGGGACGAGGGGGGCATCTTCAGGAGCGTCAGCCGCTTTTTTCTTTGCGTAAGGGATCTCATCGTTCCCTGTAACAACGACATCCACCATCGCTTTGATTCGAGTCTCTTCACTCGGCAAAACGGGCTGCTTCACCGTCAGCTTTTTCGACTTGGCATCGTAGACAACTGTTGGCTTGTACCTGCTGAGATCGACAGATTCCGGAAGAGCAGCGAGTGTTCTTGAAAAGGTGATTTGAGGGGGATTTTCTGCCGGGGCCGAATCCTTTTCAGCATCTCCATCCAGCATGATATTCAGAATCTTTTTTTGTTCATCATTCAGCTTGTAATGGGAAGCGAATGTATCTCGCCAGCTGTACCATTTCTTGCTCATCTTGGCATAATCGAGCCAGTTGAGGTCGTCGGGATCACCGGTCATGTTCCGGAAGTGATCACGAAAAGGGCCTTGGGCATTCTTGAGATAACCTTCAGAAGTCCATGGATTGGGACCATCCATTTGGTCGTACTTCCACATTCCTTCGTAAAGTAATTGCCAGCCAATGGAAATTCTCAGCACAATGATGAGTAAAATGGCGAGCCCGGAAATACGTTTGAGGTCTTTCACTCTGACGTTCCTCAGAATTTTATTTTGAAGTGATGGATTTCGATTAATTCAGGCGGGAGGATGGACGGCATGCTGATCTCGTTCGACAAGAAGCAGTCTTCATCGAAACAAAGTCAATTCGAAACGATCTGGATGCGATATGACGGGATATTTCCCTGAGTTCGGATCGATCTTGGTCGTCTTCGAAGTCGAATTTCAGTCGCTCATGACTGAAACGCCTTCCTCGAAAAACAGTCGATCAAGAGGAAAATTCTTGATCACAGGTTCGAGGATTCGTCCATGAGTTGGCGCAGCGACAAGGATTGCACCAACTTGGGGATGATCATCGCAATACTGGACCGCCTTGTCGAGTCCCATCGCATAGAAAGCCGTTGATAATGCGTCCGCTTCCGTCGCTGTGGGGGCGATCACAGTGACCGAAAGTAATCCCTTGGCTGGCCATCCTGTGCGGGGATCGAGTAGATGCCCGTAGCGTTTTCCTTCAAATCGGAAAAACTGGATGTTTGAGCCACTCGTCGACATTCCTGAGTTTTTAAGCAAAATTGTTGCGTAACGTTTGTCTGTGAAGAGTGGGTTCTTGAGCCCGATCGGCCAGCCGTCTAAATCACGATGAGTTCCCGAGGCAAACAGGCTGCTTTGACCACCGTGGACCAGGAAATTTTCAATTTCTTCAGTTTTGATATGTGTGGCAGCTTTGTCGATGCCGTATCCCTTTCCAATCGAAGCAAAGTCCAGCAATAAATCCCGCTCGAATTTCACTCCCTCCTCACTTTGGACGACATATTGCATCCCGGAGTTCGCGAGCGCTTCATCGACTTCAGCCTGTTCGGGAATTCGGTTGTTGAGGCGTGTTGATTTCCAGAGCTGGATCAGCCGACCGGTTGCCGGATCAAAAGCTCCTGATGTGGAGTCATAGATTTCTCGGCATGTTTTGAGAAACGATTCCAATTCTTCGGAAACTTCTTGCCAGCCTGAAGATGCCTCTCGGTTGAGCTGAGCGACATCACTGTCATCACGATAAATTGTCAGCAGTTGTTCTGCATCCCGGACACAGTCAAACGCATCTGAAGCAACCATCACCTGTCGCGGCGGCCCCGGATTCATGATCACACACCAGGGGCAGCCCATCGCTTTTGTTTCCAGCCGCACTGTTTGGCTGGCCACCGGAGCCACCCGGCCCGGTTCCGCATCAACGAGTGCATCTGCGATCTCATCTCCGACACGACGGATTTCTTTATGCACCGCTCTCCCGGTCAGGAAATCGCGTCGAGAGGAATCGTGTGGCTTAGACATGTGTGATATTAGATTCGTAATTGGGCACTTGAAGGACTCTGCGATGGCAATCCGGATAAGACTTGAGCGATTTGGACGTTTCAACTCCTTGAAGTCACGCTTGTTCAGACTATACTTCCATCGTCAGGAATCTATTGAGCGGCGGGTCTTCCGTTCGAGCGTCCCAAGGTTAAGGTGACGCCATCAATAATTACAATTCCGCTTCAAGACGCAACCCCTTCGTTCGAGCGACGTCTCCTTGGCGTCTGCCGGACAATCTGATGATATTCAACCAGGAGAGATGACGATGAGTGCACAAATTGGACAACCAGCTCCCGACTTTAAAGTGAATTCTTACGACCGCACGAAAGATGGCGGCGACGACCAGTTCAAAGAAATTTCACTTGGCGACTTCAAGGGGAAGTGGGTTTGCCTGTTCTTCTATCCACTCGATTTCACATTCGTCTGCCCCACTGAAATCGTTTCGTTCAATGACAAATTGGGTGATTTCGAAGATCGTGAATGTGCCGTGCTGACAGCCAGCACAGATAGTGTTTACTCACACAAAGGCTGGTGTGATTCACACGAAGATCTCGGGAAGCTCAAATACCCGATGCTGGCGGATACAACTCATCAACTCTCTCGTGATTATGGCGTTCTGAAAGAGGATGCTGGAATCGCGTATCGAGGAATCTTCCTCATCGATCCGAACGGAGTCGTTCGCTGGATTGCAATTCACGACTTGAGCGTCGGAAGAAATGTTGATGAAGTCCTGCGAGTTCTCGATGCGTTGCAAACAGACAAGCTCTGTCCTTGCAACTGGAGCAAAGGCGAAGAAACCCTGAACTAGAGCAGAGTCGTGTTTCTCGTATTCGCGAAGTACATCTTTCGTAAGGGAAGAGAATGCTCGCCGCGAGACAAATGCGTACATCTATTCTGAAATCGAACGACACTCGTTCTCAAGTTCTGCTTGAGAACGATTTTTTTACATCACTCCCGTCGTGTGCAGCTAAGCAAGAGTCCCATTATGCCTCGTTTTGAACCTGTCGAAGTTGCCAGTGCCCCGGAAAATATCGCCAAGCTCTACGGGCGTATTCAAGAGATGCTAGGTGAAGAACAGATCCCTGCGCCATTTCTGGTTTACGGAAATGTCGAAGCGTTTCTGAAAGACTTTTATATGAACTTCAAAAAGTTCGTATACAGCGATGGCCACACCGACAGTAAGACTCGGGCCGCCATCGGACTGGCAGTCGCTGCGCATGCAAAGTCAGATCCGTGGATTCACTACTTCCATCAGCGGTGTCTCTCTCTCGGTTTTTCAGAACAGCAAGTTCTTGAAATTCTCGCCATCGCTGCGACGAATTATATGTACAACACCTTCTTCAAATTTCGCGATCTCAGCGGAAGCGATCTCTTTGAAGGGATGGGTGTTGGCCTTAGGGCTCACACGTTTACAGGAACGTCGCTCGATGATTCGCTCATTGAATTGATCAACATCGCCATCAGCGATTTGAACGCTTGCAAGCCCTGCACTTCAGGACATGTCGAGAAGGCCAGCAAACTCGGTCTGACAAAAGAGCAGATGTTGGAAACCATTCAGTGTGCCGCAACAATTTACGCTGGCGCACAGTTTTTGAATGCCGCGTCGTAAGTTGCCAGATGATGGTCAGGCTGCCGTTTCACTTTCAAATTGAGGGAAAGATGCGTACAAAAGCACTCTCTTCACTCAATCACACTTAAATCGGAAGCCCCCTTCTATGATTTCTTCAGCAGTAACGATTAGCCTTGTCGAACAGGCACGTGGTGGACCTTTCGTACTTTGGGACGACTTGGCAGCCGGTGTTCGACTGGCGAAAGAGCTTGGTTACGACGCTGTGGAAATCTTCGCTCCTGGTCCAGAGGCGGTTGATCGTGGTCAGTTTAAGTCTCTGTTGGAAGAAACCGGATTGAAGTGTGCTGCGGTCGGAACCGGGGCAGGCATGGTGATCAGTCAGCTGAGCCTCACTGATACGGAAGCTGCAAAACGTCAAGCGGCAATTGATTTTGTGAAATCAATGATCGATTTCGGCGGCGAGTTCTCAGCTCCGGCGATTATCGGTTCGATGCAAGGACGTTGGACAACTGATCTTCCCAAAGACAAAGCGTTAAAACTACTCGGAGAGGCGTTGTCCGAACTTGGTGAGTACGCGAAGCAGTACAACGTTCCGCTCATCTACGAGCCATTGAATCGCTACGAGACGAATCTCTGTAACACGATGGCAGACGGTGTTCAGTTGATCGAATCACAATCGATAACGAATGTCGTGCTGCTCGCAGATTTGTTCCACATGAACATCGAAGAGACCTGCATAGCGCAAGGCCTGAAGGATGGGGGACGCCACATCGGCCATGTTCACTTCGTCGACTCGAACCGTCGACCAGCTGGCAACGGACACATGAACTACGAGCCGATCGTCTCGGCTCTGGAAGAGATCAACTACCAAGCTTACGCTTCCGCAGAAGCCTTTCCTTGGCCCGACCCGACGGCAGCAGCCAGGCAAACCATCGAAATGTTTCAGAAACTGTTTCGATAGAGAATTTTCGTTCTTTCTTTGCCCACCGAATGTGCCCATGTAGAGACCCGGCTCTACAGTAAACTGCTGTGCGTCACGAGGCAGAACGCGAAATCGCTCTATGCGGGCACGAGCAGCAGCAAATTGCTTTAAAAGAACTCGTCTTCATTCACTTGTTGAGTGGATGGTGCGCGCTGGTGTTTATTTTCGTTGAGGACCATCCGCAGGAAGCTTTGGTATCGCAGCGGAGCGATGAGTCCCGCTTCGACTGCAGACTTTACATCGCAGTTGTTTTCGTGGGTGTGAGAACAGTTTGGGAATCGACAGCGAGTTACGAACGGGCGGAACTCAATAAACAGGCCTTCAATTTCTTCTGTTTGAACATCCCAGAGTTGAAGCTGACGGATGCCCGGCGTGTCAACAACCCATCCCCCTCCATCGAGCGAGATCAGTTCTGTGACTCGAGTCGTGTGGCGACCTTTGTGTGAATCGCCGCTCACTGAACTGGTGAGCTGACCAAGTTTCGGCTGGACTGCATTGAGCAACGAAGATTTCCCGACTCCGCTCTGGCCGGTGAAGACCGTTTCTTTTTCGAGCAGCAGGCGTTTCAGCTCATCGATTCCTTCTCCCGTCAGTGCGTTCGTCATCAACACCTGATAACCCAGACGAGAGTAAATGCCGGCAATTTTTTGCAGGCGAACACGATCTCCAAGATCCATCTTGTTGAGGCAAATGATCCCGCGAATGTTTCCTTTTTCTGTGCTGCACAGGAAGCGGTCGATCAATCCCGGTTTGAGGACAGGCTCATTGACTGAGGCGACAATGACTGCCTGGTCGACATTCGCCACAATCACATGTGCTTCGCCACGACTGATCCGAGTGAGCGTTCCGAAACGAGGCTCGACCCGTTCGATAACTCCGTCTGTTTCACTCAGTGGGGTGAGCAGGACATGGTCGCCTGCAACAACTGCGTTTCGACCATCACGCGCCATGGTCCGGAGTACCTGGCGGGCAGAGCACATGAATTTTCGACCGTCTTGCAGTTGAACGGAAATGCTGTTTGCACCAATTGAGCGCAGGACTCGTCCTTTCAGACAAGTGCTTTCATCAACAGTTCGTCCGTCGTCATCGGCAATGACCGTCCGGTATCGAGAAAGCTGACCTTTGCCGGAAAGCCGTTCGCCGGTTTCCAGGTCTTCGACATGTTCCTGGTTTTCGTGAGATTGCTTGGTGAGATCCTGAAAGCGAGTCCGGGATTGACGATTCTTTTTAAATTGAACGCGGACTTTTCGAGCCGATTTTTTCTTCTTTTTCTTTTTCGCCACAGGCTCAGTCTTTGTTTTCGGTTTTGTGCATATGTTTAGGGACGCTCTCGGTTTTCGCCAGGTTCGCAGCTTGCACGGGACAATGGTCCCGTGCTACGAACAGTTTTCGAATAGGTGTTCGTCTTCTGCTTTGTGGCGAAAGCAATTTTACTAGTGAGACGCGTTCTGCACAGGCACACGTCTCAAGCAAACAGCTCCAGAGAAGAGAGTGTAAAGCATTCTTGGGGGATAAAGTATTCTGGGGATTTCTCCAAGTGCCTGGTCGTCGCCAGAACTGATGGAAATCCTCATTCCCGATTTAAGATTGCCAGGGCCTCTTAGAGTATCTTTCGAATTGGTTTGCAGGTCCTGCCTCGTGGCGAACAGCATTTTTCCTAGTGAAATGCGTTCTTCACGAGCACACGGTAGCGCAAACTGCTCTAGTCTTCTCCCATGAGCCAGTCCATCGCTTCGTCTTCTTCAGCACTGAAGGATTGTTTTTTAACAGGTTTGGCGGAGGCGGGAGGAGGCGTTGCACGTCGTCGTTCTGCTTCCTGTTTCTGCAGCCCCGCTTTCTCTAACAGTCCCATTTCGAAAGGGTCCTCTTCTTCAGGAGGAGCGGTTCCGACTGGCTCGTAGGAGATTTCGAAGTGGTGTTTGGCAATCGAAATTTCATCTCCGGGGTGCAGCCACTTCTGATCATGACGTTCTCCGTTGACTTTAATACCGTTGCGGCTGCCCATGTCACGAATTTGCCAATAGCCATCGACATACGTCAGTTCACAATGTTGTGAAGAGACATTTGGGTATGCGAGGACAATCTCACAGCTGCTCCGACGCCCGATCATCAGTCTCGGTTCAAGTAGCGGAATGCTGTCCCCGCCGCCAACGGGAATCAGTTCGCCCAACATAGTTGTATCCTTAAATTTGAATCAGTCGATTGTGTGAATTGAAGACCCGTGTTCACGAGTTCAAGCGAAAGCTGAACACATGACTCTCTTTGAAGTGCTGAAGACTTGGTGAAACCTCATTCATCAATCTACATGCGTTGTTTTTTGAAGTCAAACATATTCGGTGAGCGCACTTTTCTGAATTGTATTCGCGTTCCGTCTCAAGGAGTCCAGAACTTTCCCAAATGAAAACCATTCATCACGGACACAAATCGTGAAATAATGCATGCTCACAGTTGGCCTGCAGCGATATCGCTGCATCTTTGGAGGTTCTCTCGCCACTGGAACTCACCGGCGGATAAATTCGACACTGAAGACTTCAATGAAACATACTTTAGAGCAGTTTGCTCTACCGTTTGCCCGTGAAGAGCGCATTTCTCTAGCAAAAATGCTGTTCGCCACGAGGCAGAACCGGCAAACCAATTCGAAAGATGCTCTAGAACTGATGCTGCACCTTGAATTTGCTCTCAAACATTGAGAAAAGTGAGAGCCACAGGCACCGCAAGCGTTGAACATGATCCAGAATAGGACCGGATAAAAATCAGAGCGCATTCGGACAGACAGTAGAGTCACACCGCAGAAGATGCATGAATTGTGATTACAGCAAACCTGACCCGTCGTCCTCGGCCAAGTTTTTGTAAATGTCTGACAACGTTTTGTTCAGTGCGTTGAGCCGTGTTTGAGAGATCCCTTTGACTGCACGGTCTCGGGTAATCATGCCTGCGTTCACAACTTCCGTCCAGATCGGCTTGACCTGGTCAGTCAGTTGCAACAGCTTCACTCGTCGATCTGTCGGGCTTTGTTGGCGGATGATCCAGCCATCTCGTTCCATCCGATCGACAAGCCGGACTACGCTCGATGGTTCCACTTGAACTCGCTCTGCCAGCTTGGTTTGCGACATCTCGCCAAAGACGGTTAAAGCTCCGATCACCTGGGCTTGCCTGTACGTCACTCCGAGCGGCTCAAGGGCGATGTTGCCGATGCGTTCCAACTCTTTGCCAACGAGTAGTATCCAATAGTCCAGAAGATAATCTAGGTTGTCTGAATTCACTGGCCGCCCAACTGAATTGGTTTACGAACTCGATGTTCGACAGAGTCTTTACGATTTTTCCCACTCTGCCGATCATCGATGATTTGAAAAATTGAGAACCAGTCTGAAAGCCTTTGGAATCGCTGCTTTTCTCATCGTTTGAGAGAACAATTTCAAGCTTCAGGATCGGTTCCAGGAGTTTTCTGCACTCCTAACCTTCATTTCCGCAAGTATCTTGATGGTCGTGTCGGAGAAACGCAAATGTAAATCGATATGATCTCAGAAAGAATTTAGAGTGATCAAAGTGAGAAAATTCTTTTGTATTTTAGACGCATGGACCTATTGGCGGCTGTTGATGTGAGGGTTGTTGAGGCCGCGAAGTAAGTGGTCCTGATTGGTGGACGCGGTCTGTTTCGTCGAATGACCTTTTACACCGTGGCGAATAAGAATCATTCAGTCTCTTCGCATTGACAAATTCTTGTGCGTTGATTGTTGCTGAGAGAAGGACGGCGGAGAGTGAAAAAGAGCTCCGGCGATTTGCCTCCATTCGGTGGGCAGACTACTATTCAAATAGTAGCCATCGTTTTGATTGCAACGTGCTTTCGCATTCGCGCCAAAGAAGTCAACAGCTCGTTTGGTGGCGGTTCTACGAATTCGAAGGTCTTCCCGCTACAGAGTTCTCAGGAGGTCTACTTTGACTACGTCTACTGTTGACCTGCAGAACGCTCAATCCCATGAGATAGATGTCTTTTTGTCTGCATTACGGGAAAGCTCTGCGGGATTTTCTCGTGTTTCTATTGCAGAAAAAAAATCTGCGATCAAGGAAATTCGTAATGCGCTCCTCAGCAATGCTCCGGAGTGGATTGAACTTTGCAGTCGCGCAAAGTCGCTGAAAAACTCCTCGCAGCGAAGTGAAGAGGTGCTTTCTGGCCCCATGAGCACTGCGCGATATTTGACTCTGTTGCTGCAATCGTTAACAGCGATCGAAGATCATGGGAAGCCGCGACTCCCCGGGAAAGTCTCCAAGCTCAGGGATGGACGCTTGAAGGTTCCAGTGTTTCCCGCAAATGGGATTTTTGATTCGATTGCCTACCTGGGTCTCACTGCAGAGGTCTGGATGCAGCCGGGCGTCGACGAGGAGTCTCTTCATGGAAACCTTCTGGAACCTCTTCTTGGTGGTTCGGAACAGCCAGCCCCGATCTCTCTTGTTTTGGGGGCGGGGAATGTTGCGTCGATTCCACTTACCGACTCTCTCTCCAAGTTGTTTCAAGAGGGGCATCTCGTCTTATTGAAATTGAATCCTGTCAACGACTATTTATTTGATGTGTACTCGAAGATTCTGGCTCCGGTGATAGAACGAGGCTGGTTGCGAATCTTTTGTGGAGATGCAGAGGCGGGTAAATACGCTGTTGAGCACGACGACGTTCAGCATGTTCATATTACAGGATCGCATCATACGCACGATCAAATCGTGTGGGGCGCCACACCTGAAGAGAGACATAAGCGGCAGGAAGAAAGTGATCCGGCGCTGAAGAAAGACATTACGAGCGAACTCGGGAATGTCACTCCGTGGATGATTGTTCCGGGCAAATACTCTCGGAAAGAACTGCAGTTTCAGGCGGGAAACCTTGCTGCTTCCCTCACAAACAACGCTGCTTTCAACTGTATTACAACCCGAGTGATAGTCACGTCGAAGAATTGGGCACAGCGTGAAGAGTTTCTGGGAATTCTTAAGGAGACGCTTGCGAAAATACCGAGTCGAGTCCCTTATTATCCGGGAACTTTGGATCGGTTGGAGCGATTCACAGGTGAACCTGCGATCGTAGATGATGAGGGAACTCTCCCCTGGAGAATTCTGGAGAATGTTCATCCAGAGGAGATGCCACAATTCTTCATTGATGAAACGTTTGCACCTGTTTGTGTTGAAGTTCAACTCGATGCCGAAACTCCGGAACAGTTTCTGGATCAGGCTGTCGTGTTCTGTAACGAAGAACTGTTCGGGACACTGGCTGCCTCCATCACCGTGACAGATCAGTTTCAGAAACAGAACCCAGCTCAAGTTGAAGACGCCATCTCGCGGCTCAACTATGGGAGTGTCTGTATCAATCAATGGGCGGGTTTAGTTTATGCCTTGATGACTCCACCTTGGGGAGCATCTTCTGAAAACGACCTGTACGATGTCCAAAGCGGAATCGGCAGCGTCCACAATCTGTATTTCCTCGATCAGTTTGAAAAGACTGTCTTCCGCGGACCTCTGTGTAATTTTCCCAAGCCAGTCTGGTTTTCTTCGCATAACCATTCCGAACAAATCGCCTGGAAACTCGTCGATTTGTACTGTCAGCCTTCTGTTTTCAAGCTTCCCGGTTTACTGGGGCCAGCATTGTTGGGATAACCTGTTGTTGCGGGGGCGGTTCGAACTGAATACGGGGACCGGCTGACATGAGCGAATCGTGAATTCTCTTGATTCGTAAAACGAATCAGGCTGGCGGTTCTTCGGGAGAGACGCTTGTTCGCGCATCTGGAAAGAAGTACGCCTCTTTTCTCGTGGAAATGAATGATTCTTCTTTGTTATCGATCAGGGTGAGCGGGATGCGTTCAAGCCAAGTCAGTCTTTGGAATCAATCGCTGACCACCTGTATCGTCATTGTGAGCCTTGCAGGAGTGTGGCTCCTCGCTTCGGAGTCGGGAACGTTCGCACAACAGGAAGATGCCAAGCCAGAAGATGCCAAGATAGTACAGCCTCTTGCCCCTTCGACTTACACGATTTCACCCAGCGAAACCGCACGAACATCCGGGTTGGATTTAAGTCTCTCTCAGAATGATCCTGCCAGATTTGGAGTCTGGAAATCACCCACAGCGACCGGACGCGGTTCAGGCGGGCGGAAGTACGATATCGTTCCTGGCAAGCCGGATCAGTCGATTTTAGTTTACCGAATGGAGTCCGATGAACCGGGAGTTCGAATGCCGAATCTGGGCCGGAATATCTCTCATCCGGAATCGATCGAATTGATTCGCGAGTGGATTCAATCGATGTCATTGGAGACCCCCAAGCCGGGAGAGTAACGACTCGTACGAAAAACGACCGAGTGGGAATTCGCTGCCTGTGCGAAAGTGTCAGGACAATCGTCAGAAACAGTGAGTCAATCATACAGGTCTCCCCCGAGCTTGCGAATTCGATATACTCGAACCCCTTTGTGTTTCTCGTGCCTGAGTCGATCACTTTCATGGCTCCACGAATACTCTCAATTCACGAATTCTCAAGCGGCAAATTGTTGCGACCATGATTGAACGATATCGAAAGCAAATTCTCTTTGATGGAGTTGGTGAAGCAGGTCAACGAGCGCTGCTCAATAGTCGCGTCGCCTTGATCGGTTGTGGTGCTCTCGGGTCTGTGATTGCACAAACGATTGTCCGGGCTGGATTCGGTTTCGTGCGGATCGTTGATCGAGATTTTGTTGATCTTTCGAATCTGCAACGTCAGGTTCTTTTTGACGAAGACGATGTTCGACAGCGTTTACCAAAAGTGGTCGCTGCGACCAGAAAACTGGAAGCAATCAACAGCGAAATTGTCATCGAACCGCATGTCGCAGATGTCACGTTTGAGAACATTCTAGGATTCGTCAGCGATGTCGATTTGATTCTCGATGGGACGGACAACTTCGAAATCCGTTTTCTTATCAACGATGCATCAGTCGAAACAGGGACGCCCTGGGTCCATGCGGGATGTGTTGGAAGCCATGGGCAAGTGATGACAATCATTCCGGGCGAGACTCCCTGCTTGCGTTGTCTCATGCCGGAAATTCCTGACCCCGGCAGTGCTGAAACATGCGACACCGCAGGAGTGCTGGCCTCTGCGATTCAGGTCGTTTCGTCATTACAGGTCGTCGACGCGATCAAATATCTGACCGGGCAAAAAGATTTGATTTCACGGTCGCTGACGATCGTCGATGTCTGGGATGGGACGATGAGGAAGCTGGATGTTTCCAAACTGAACGAAGCAAAGTCCTGCCCGTGTTGTTCAGGGAAAGATCGGGTTTGGTTGAACGGAGAGTGTGGTTCACAGTCGACAGTGCTTTGCGGGCGGAACTCGGTGCAACTTTCACCTCCGGCGAAAATGTCGCTCACATTTCCTGAGCTGGAGAAGAGGCTTTCGCAGTCGGGTGAAGTCAAAAACAATTCATTTCTACTGATCTTCAAGCCGAATGAATCCGACCACGAGTTTACAATCTTCCAGAACGGACGCGCAATTATCAGCGGGACGGAAGATCTTGCAGAGGCCCGCCAGTTATACGCTCGCTACCTGGGTAACTGAGCACTCGTTGTTCGCTTAAATCAGACTTAATTTCCTGGCCCGTTGCTATTGCAGACTGTGCCCTGCTATTGGGCATACCCGTTGATGTCAATGATTTCTTCATCGACGACTTTCGCGTTTTGATGATCTTGCTTGACCCGTTCAGAGGTCGCCTCAATTCGCTTCATTCCGAAGATCGTGAGTGCGACAAAGACAATCACCAGCATTCCGACCATCATGTAGCCGACAGTTGAGTCGATGGTTGTTCCGTTGTTTTGTAGTGCCATTGTTCGTCCTTCTCATCCTTCATTCTCGATTGTGAATGCGACTCCTTCTGCTTCACCGATCAGTGATGGAGGAATTGTTTTCAGTTCCTGAAGCGAATACTTCAGGGGCCCATTGTCAGAGCAGATTCAAAAAATTGCCATGGCGCTCTGTCTCGTGGTGTGTAGTCAATGAAGTCATGTAGGGGAACTTCACGGATTGCAGGCGGATGACGGCAAGCATTGAAAACGCACCGGAGAGGCCGATCTTTATCATCAAGATGCGTGCGGACCCGTTGCAAGAAAAGTTTTTTTAATTTGAAAATCAGAGTTCGCTTGCAAGTCAACAAGCCGTTAGAATCGGGAGAATCTGAAGTCAGCCAGGGAATTCTTCGGTCTGATTTTGGAGATCCGGTGTTCTACGACTGGTTCATCCAAGTCCAACATGTGGCTGCTGTTGAGCCAATCATGCTGGTTTTGCCTTGCAGTGGTGAGGCGTCCGGAGACAAGCTGGCGTATTCACGAGCCATCGTTAGAGATTTGGTCTGAATTCATGTTTGAGGACTCATCGATGAAAAAAATGAAACGGCAGCAATCGAATCTCGGGACTGTCGTCTGTTTCAGTGCCTTCGCCTTGTTGGCAGCGACCTGGAATTTCAGTTTTTCAGACGAACCAGTACAGGTCAATGTGGCGCGTGAGTCTCTTGAGCGTCTGAACAGTCTGATTGGGGAATGGCGAGGGACAGGACAGGTCCGCCGAGGCTCGACGCGTGGCGCGTGGAGGCAAACCGGTGAGTTTGTCTGGGACTTCTCCAAGAAAACACCAGCTGTCAAATACGTTGTCAACGATGGTCAATTGACAGAAAGCGGACTCATTACCTGGGATGAAACCGATAAGTATCGGCTGGAGCTGATTGATTCGAAACAGCAATCAAAAGTGTACACCGGTGACTGGGACGACAATAGACTTTTGTTGACATCTCCAGCCGATGATGAGGGAGTCCGGTACCGGATCACAATCACTCCGCTGAATGAGAAACGGTCGCTGGTGTTGCATGAGAAGACATCTGCTGGTGGGGCGTCTTTCTTTCGCATCGCAGAAGTCGGATACACACGTGCCGGGACAAGGTTAGCCATTCCTGGTGGCGGAAAACGCGAATGTGTTGTGACCGGTGGAACCGCTCAAACTGCGGTGACTTTCGAGGGTGAGACCTACTACGTCTGTTGCAGCGGATGCAAGCAGGCATTTGATGATGATCCCGCTGGCACGATCGCTGACTTCAAAGCTCGGTTGAAAGAGCGGGCGAAAAAATTTAACGAATAGGTTCGCAAACAACGCGAAATCCGACCACGGGATTTGATTTCCAGGGGGGAAGCATCGGGTAGTCGATGTGGCATGGTTCGCCAACGAAACGCCAATCGCTTCCACGGACAACTTTGAGGTATCCGGTCGGTGGACCTTGAGGATTCATTTTAGGAGATCGACTGTAATAGTCGCGGGCGTACCAGTCGGCCGTCCATTCCCAGACATTTCCACGCATGTCGTGGAGGCCGAATCGGTTTTCTGGAAATGATCCGACTGGTGAAATCGGTAACGCAGGGAAAATTCCGGCGGACTCTCCAGAAACATCACCCTGCTGACGGTTTGGAGTCCATCGATACGGAATGCTGTTGCCTTCTCGAGAGCAGTATTCCCATTCTGCTTCTGTGGGCAATCGATATCTTCGTTTGTGACCGAGCGCCTGTTCTGTTTCTGTCAACTTTTGGCAGAATGCGACAGCTTCATTCCATGTGATATTTGTCACCGGCAATTGTGAAGAATTTCCTGTTGTTACGCTGGTCGCTTCATGCCGTCTGTATAAGAGTTCTCTGTCTGTTGGAAGCATCACTTTTGAAAACTGTTCGATGGTGACTTCGCATTGTCCCATCCAGAAGCTGTTCGGTATTTTCACGGGATGAGCGGGAGCTTCTTGGGGAGCGGGACCATTTCCGAAGTCAGGGAGACCCATCTGGAACTCACCTGAGGGGATCACAACGAACCGCATTCCGACTGAATTCGTGAACGGGCTCAGAACCTGCGGCGACTTGCCGGTCTTTGGGGCGGGAGATTGGCTGTTCTTCGGTTTATGTGGTGGGTGAGCTTCAAAGACTTCGGGCGGTGTTTCACGTGAGTGTATGACATGCCACAGCCCCGGATCGATTTCATTGCTCAGGAAACGGACGCTTCCATCGATGAAGGAGACATAGACTCCCCCCGGATGCCGGCTGCGGGAAGTTGCCTGCTGATTCCGGTCGACGTAATCGACGCACGGCATCCCCAGTGCGGTGAGTCTCTCCGTTCCCAAAGTCTCATGAAGTGATTGGCAGCCGAGAATGTCATCTGCTCTCACCCAGTTGTGGTTCGGTGCGTAGTTGTCGCTTCCGACTCCATGCCCCCAGGTGATGCTTCCGCCGATCTGTCCCAGCGACCAAACTCCACGTGGATCGAGTGGATCGATTCCAGCTCGAAGTTCTTCCAGAGCAATGAGAGTCCCCGTTCCGTTCTTGAAATCGTCGAAGCTGAATGCGGTGTTAATTCCGGCGATTCCGTTTCCTTCCATTCGATAGGATCGTGTTTCAGGATCGATGGTACAGATCGCTCCATCTCCAATCGGTTTAGCGGTTGATGGAGCTTCGGTTTGATAGTTGTGAGAACCTCCGTTGATTCCATAGTTCCCTCTTGCAAACAACAGCGGTGGCTGAGTCGAATGACCTGTTCGGAGTGCGTAGTGATTGTCCGCGCGATGGAAGTCGTCGACCGGACAAGTCATTAGGGGAACAGAAGATGTACGGGCAACCTGATTGGCGGAGCTGCCGATTGGCTTCTCGTTGTGAAATGCCTGAGCGAGTTCTTCGTATCCCGCGTGGGGAAGGAGCAGTTGAACCCAGTTCTGCATCGAGATGGCGTCGACCTGTTTGGACTCATGGAGGAGCAACGAGGTTGTCGCATCTGTCGACCAAAAAGCTGCCGGCGGAAGTGAGCGATGAACGTCATGGTAAGTGTGGAGAGCTGTTGTCAGTTGCTTTAAATTCGCCTGGCATTGTGTTTGACGAGCCGATTCTCTGAGGCGGGAGAGCACGGGAATTCCGATGGAAGCAAGTCCCGAGAGAATGATCAGCAGCACCAGAACCTCTGTGAGTGTGATCCCCCTACGGAGGGAGCAGATTCGTTTGCGTGGGTTAGCCTTCATCATTTCCTCGCTGGAAAGCTGACTTCGGTCGAACCATTAGGAAGATGATGGTGATGAGAATCAAAACGTTGAATCCAATGAGCCCGACAATACGCCAGTCGGTATTATTGATCTGTTCGGGGACGATGTTCTCGGAAACTGTTGGAGGAATTTGGGGAGGGCTCGGAGTGTGCAGGCTGGACTGCGGCAGTTTTGTTCCGTGAATGGCAGCAAGGAGATTCGCCTGATGTTGAATGAACTCTGAAAAGGAAAGAGTTCTGTTGCCGTCGTTGTCAGCATGTCTCCAGGCATCCTCGATTCGCATGATTTTTGAATCATAGCGAGCCAGCGCCAGCTGGCCTTCAGGTCGTTCTCCGGCAGCTTCTTCAATAGTGAGCTGTTGATCCTGATTCTGATCGAGAATTTCAAATACGATTTCAGCTGGAATTTTGCGAGTGTCCAGCGAAAGTGGGTACTCCTGCCTGTTGAGAAAATGATTGTCATCGAGATCGAAATTCGAGAACATCCAGTTGGCTTCACCCTGAGCGACATTGGGGAATGCCGACGTAAATTCCTTTCGGGAGAGGCGCCCATCGAAGTCGAGGTCTTTCGCTTCAACCCAAGTCGCTGCCAGATTCGCAAAAGGGGTCGAGCGAAATTCTAAAAACGAGAGATGCTGGTCGTTGTCTTTGTCGAATGCCTTGAGGGTCCGTTTCACGAGCGGTTGCTCCCATGGTTTCGAGGCGGCTTTGAGCTCCGATTCACTGATTTTTAAATCCTGATTCTGGTCATACTTTTGAAACAGCGAGAGAAGGTCGGACCAGAAGAGTGTGCCGTTTTCGAGTTCTAAGAGCTCGATCATTCCATTCCCATTGCGATCCAGACTCGCGAAGAGTTTGTGGTTCGCCGCTTTGCTTTTTCCGGATCCTTTTTTTAACTCGGCTTCCGAAAGTTGTTGGTCAGAGTTCGTGTCGAATTGCTGGAACGAACGATATGCGAACAGCGTCCCGTTAGGTTTTCTCAGTTGTAATCCACTGGGATGCCAGACTCCGAAGTGATCTTCGAGACCAATGCGAAGCTCGGTGAGACTCAGTTTCTGATCGCTGTTTCGGTCCCATAAAACGATCTTGTCGACCGGCATATTGGGGATTCGCTTCGCGAGTTCTTTTCGGGCATGCTCGTAGGTGACAGGGTCAGCTTCCGACGGGAGAACATTCAGGAGGATCGATTGAATCAAATATGTGACAGGATCCTCAATGGGGCCACGGATGGCTGAGTTCGACCTCCCCTCGTAGCACATAAATTCATTGAAGTCGTGGACCCCATCCGCATTGGCATCGACAAGATTGAACACATACCGAAGTGCTTCGCGATGCCTGGGCTGCGAGTTTTGTGAGATCTCTTCAAAGCTGAGGTGAGCGTCTTTGTCGATGTCGAGTTTCTGGAATTTCACAATGTATGTTGATCGCAGTTGACGCTCTAATTGATAAGCCTGAAACAGTTGGGGAGTAGAGTCGAATTCTTCTCTGGAGAGCGTGCCGCTTCCATTTCGATCCGCTCGTTCAAACAGATGTTGGTGGCTGACGAATATCGGTCCGGAGGATTCTTTTGAATTTTCAGCGGGGAAGAATTCGGCGAAGGAAATTTCGTCATTCGCATCCACATCGAGGAAGTCGAAGAAGTCCTCAAAGTGAACATTCTCGGGTTCGACCTTGAATCGAAATTCACTTAAGTTGAGACGTTGATCATTGTTTGTATCAAGAAGACTGAAGTAGATCGCGGAGATGCCCAGGAATTGCCAGTCTCGACCGGGATGGAATTCATCGAGAGTCAGAACTCCATCCTGATTGAGGTCGGTCATTGGTTGTGACCAATCCAGATACGGGATTGCGAGAGGGGATCTCAAGAATTCCGTGAGCGATAATTTCTGATTTTGGTTGCTGTCAAACGCTCGCAGTACCCAGGGGATATAACCTTGCTGCCATGCTGGGAGTGTGGCGATTTCAGCTTGGTCGAGTGCTCCATCTTCTGTTGCGTCCAGCTTGCGAAAGACCGCCAGTGGATCGCGAGAATGAAAGGGAACTGCAATGAGTTCTTCACATGAGTAGATGCCATCGCCGTTGACGTCACTTGCCAGTGAACGCTCTTTTAATTCTGGTCGGTATGCTCCGATGAGCTTTTCAAACTCCTGTTTGTCGAGTGTTCCATCAGCGTTTGTGTCTCCGGCGACAAAGTGGTGTCTCCAGTCGAAACGCGTCCCATTTTCGAAACGTAATGGGATTCCATCGTGATCATGGATTCCGAAAGCGACTGAGAATCCATGCCGAATTTCTTCTTCCGTCAGCCTGCCCGACTCATCCTTATCGAACTCTTTATAGAGCGAGCCCCACCAGTTCTTTGCGAACGTCGTTTCCCACAAATCAAGCTGGACGCCAGAGTTTTGGTCGAGATTCTTCTGTGTTAACTTCAAGACATGCTGAACAGTCTTCTCAAAATGCTCTTGAATCGGGTCGGGGATCGATGAGCGTTTTTTGAGATTTCCAATGTTGTGAAAAAGTTCGTATTCGTCCGGCGAGAGCGTCCCGTTTTCATCGAGGTCGGAAGTGAAGTAGTCTCCTCGCTGTCGGCCTTCAGCTTTCAAGCCGATCGCTTCCACGAGGCTGAGTTTTCCGTCAGAGTTTTTGTCGAGTTTCGAAAAGATGGCTTGTAGTTCTGTTGTTTGCGAATGGCAAACCATTGGACATAAGAGAATGATCAGCAACGAGAAGATCTTCTGAGGAAGGCATCGATTGAATTTTCTGAGTGCGCAAGGGGACATTATCAGGACCAAATGTTTGTGGCTTGTATGAAGCAGCGTCTCAAGGAAATGAGCGGGCGGGGGGGGGCTCTTCGATGAGTCGATATTCTCGAATGACGTAGTCGATTCGATACCCATAGCGTTCTGGGAATCGTGCTTCAGAAGAGAGCTGGTAGTCACTCGGGAGTTTGACACGAACCGACTTTCCAAACAATCCAACAACATCAACCGCCCAGATTTTGGTCGGTTTATCAGACTGGAGAATTGAATCGGTTCGGGAAAAATCTTTCTGTTGAATCGAAGGTCCGGACAACAAGTCGTCGCGGTGCTCTCTGCGATACTCGACTATGAAGTTCTTCTCTGCGTCGACACTTGGGGAGAGTAGAGTGAAGACAAACGGTGAACTCGCGATACATGGGTCGGCACTGTCGATTTGTTCGTTGATGTATCTGGCTGCGCTCATTCCACCGGGAAATTTCGCTGCGTCGAGGCGAGACTTCGTGAGTTCTAAACACCAATAACCGTCCCATGCAACAACTGAAACCAGTACAGCGATTTGAAATTGACGCTTGTTGATGCGGCGGGTCAATATGGCAATTGCGATGAGTACAAAGGTTTGAGCGAAAATAAGGTACCGCACACCGAGAATGTTGCGAATCAACACGCTATATAAAATGACTGTCAGCAAAGGGCTGACGATGCAGAGACCGATCAGAGAATCATTGCTTTCACGCGAACAGAGGAAGAAGATCCCAATCGCAAACCACGAGAAGAAGAGAACTGGAATCAGGATTTCTATGAGTCCCGAATGCTTGCCTCCAGCAAGTGCTTGAAATACCGTTTCAAGGAGTGAATTCGTCGTCAGTGGAGGGAACCAGAGTTGGTCGACCGCTCGAGTATGTTGAAACAGGAAGGTCTGCCACCACGGAGCCCAGCTGATTCCGATGACTGCAGCGCTCAGAATAGAGCCTCTCCACGCACGTCGCTGAATGGAAACGCCAATGGCAAACAGAAGCATGGCTCCAACGCTCCATAATCCGTAATAGTGTGTCATCGACAACGCAGTGACACAAACTCCAAAAGCGATCCAGGTTGAGAGTCTGGCAGGGCTTTTGTGACTGGAGTCCTTCCGGTTTGCCCGGACGAGAAAAACCGCAGACAGCACTGCGAAGAATGTGCCCATCGTATAAGGACGTGCTTCCTGACTGAGTTCAATATGCAACGGGTTCATCGCCACGAACAGGGCTGCCAGTAGCGGGGCGACTCTGTCACGCCTCTGGTAGGGTTGATTGACTTTCGGCGCACTCAATTCTCGCACAAACCACCAACTTGCAGCAGTAGTGCTCACGCCGAAGAGAACGCTCAGCAATCGGACTGTTGAGGTCGCATTTCCAAAGCAAATTGTCCAACCTTTGAGTGCGAAGTAATACAAAGGAGGATGGGCATCACGAGAAATCGCATCAAGCATTTCATCGAGCGGGAATTGACTGATCCGCAAGGAGCAGGCTTCGTCGTACCACAAGCTGACAGCCCCCAGAAGATGGCAGCGTAGTAACGTTGCGATTCCTAAAATGATCAGCAGCGCGGGAAGTTCACGTGTGCGGAAGTGATAGACCTGATTGGGATCGTGATGAGTGAGGGACTTCAAAAAAAGTCTCCGTCTATAATCACCTGTTGCAGCGATGTTTTATCGAGCAGGAGACCTTGAGCGCTTGCCAGTGCAGCGTAAACCGCTCCATCTATCGACTCTGACAAGAACGCCACGTGCCCATCGGCGTAAGCCATGTTCACGCCTCCCTCGTGGAGGCTGTTCGGAACTGGTGAGCTTCCTTCGGGAGATGTCAGTCCACCGTTTATTCGATTCAGCCCTTCATTGCACCGCTGGTAATTCACTGAGGCCGCTGTGCAATCGCCATTCTCGCATGGGCTACCGATATAGAAGGCGCTCCGTCTGGGATGAGGGTCGGCAAAAGAATGGTTCGGCTGATCGGGATTGAATCCAGTTCGTATGTTTTCGCAGACAAGAAATGTTTGCGAAGTGCCATCGATAATCTCTGCGATGGAATAGTGCCGCTTTGTCTCCCCTTGCTTCCAGTTTTCCAGAAAGAAGAGTCCCATGCGTTTGAAGAGTTGCAGGTCAAGTTGATCGGTTGTTGTACCGGTACAGGTGAGTCCATCGCCATTGAAGTCGATCTGCTTTCCTTCAAGATCGATCGGACAGTCAGCAACACCCTCCCTTGTGCGATGAGTAAATCCGACACCCCCATTCACAGCGTATGACTGATCACCGTGTGAGCCTCCACTCAACGAAGGGTCAAGTGGGCATTGATAGATTGGAATACTTGTTTGTGTGAGTGGCAAATTGTGTGGGCTGTTGAAAGCCTGATCCAGATCCCATTGGTCGTAAAGGTTACCCTGGTTAATCCAAGGCAAGATCGACACCGCCCAGCTGTGTCGAGGTTCGCTCGGCTGATTGTCTGGATCAAAGTAAGTTCCCGAGGCGGGCAGACGCTTGTGTAAATGGTCAAATTGAGTGAGACCAAAACTGATGTTTCGTAAATTGTTGACGCAACGTGTTCGCTGAGCCAAGAGACGCGCCTGGCTGATGGCTGGGACCAGCAATGCCATCAGTAGCCCAATGATCGCTAATGCGACAAGGAGTTCGACAATCGAGATTGCGACCCTGTTCGTGGGTTGGTTAGCAGGTCGGTCGTGAGGCCGGGCAATTCTGCAAGCTGTAACAGTCACGTGGTGAAAACGGCGTCTCATGATCAGGCACTGTTGAATGCGACGAGCACCCGGGGAACTCGAAGTTTGCATCCCTCACATTAAGGCGCAAAATTCGAGCCTGCCCTTTGGAGAGGAAGCAGAAGCCCCTGCTCGTCTCGAGGCAGTTTCGACCGGGTGATTTACTCATCGACTCAGGTTATTCTCGCAGCGATTGAAGTTGTCTCAATTCCTTGGGAAGCGGGAATGTGACATTCTCTTCACGAGTGGTGATTTCCTCAATCGTGGCCCCATACTCCTCTTGCAGGTGATTCAGGCAGTCTTGCACCACAACTTCAGGAGCGCTCGCTCCAGCGGTGATCATGACTGTGTCAACGGTTTCAAACCATTCTGGCTGAAGTTCGTCTTTTCCATCGATCAGATACGCCTGTTTCCCTTCTGCGAGGCCAATCTCCATGAGCCGCTTGCTGTTCGAGCTGTTCTGGCTGCCGAGAACGAGCAGCAGGTCAGCCTGCTGAATCAGTTGTTTGACTGCATGTTGGCGATTCGTGGTGGCGTAGCAGATATCTTCCTTAGGAGGTGATTCAATGTTTGGGTAACGCTGCTTGAGGCGTTCAATCACCTGGTTTGCTTCCTCAACACTCAACGTGGTTTGAGTCAGGTAGACGAGCGAATCGTCCTGGGAAAATGAAAGCTGATCCACATCGTCTGGGGTCTCGACAAGGGTGATACTTTCAGGCGCTTCGCCCATCGTACCGATGACTTCATCATGTCCATCGTGACCGATGAGAATGATATTGTAATTCGCTTTGGCGTACTTGATCGCTTCCAGGTGAACTTTGGTGACCAGTGGACAGGTGGCGTCAATGGTCCGCAGGTCGCGCTGTCTCGCTTCAGCCCGAATTTCGGGAGAGACACCATGGGCGCTGTAAAGCAGAATGGAACCTGCCGGGACTTCGCTCAGGTGGTTGACAAACTTCACACCCTGGCTGGAGAATTTCTCGACGACGTAGCGATTATGCACGATCTCGTGGTAAACAAAGATGTTTGTACCAAATTCTCGAATACATTCTTCCAGGCATTCGATGGCCATATTGACACCGGCACAGAATCCACGAGGATTAGCGAGGAGCACCTTCATTGTTCTTTGACTCAAGTAGAATGGTTGCGAAACACTTTGGATGAAAGCGGATCGCTTGTTGTCTGTTGATCATCACTTTGGATGATCTTCCAACCGAAGTTTACTCGTCTTGTTCACTTTGAATCCAGTGTTGATTGGAATCTCGGTTGAAACCATCCAAACTCTCTGCTCCCGGTTGTGGTTTGAGTTAGATCGGCTACAACTGATGTGACCTGTCAATCTGTGAGGAATTTAATATGAAAACATCGCTTTCGCTCTTAACAGTCGCCATCTTCATTTCGAACCAGCCATTTGTGCTTGCTGCCGATTCAGCCTGCAAAAAGTCCGACTCTGAAGAGGGCTTTGTGTCATTGTTTGACGGAAAGACCCTCGATGGGTGGGTTGGAGCAAAGGAAACATACAAAGTCGAAGATGGAATGATCGTTTCGCTCGCTGATAAGAGTGGAAATATGGTCACCGAGAAGGAATACAGTGATTTCATCATTCGATTTGAATTCTTGCTGACACCTGCTTCAAACAACGGGATCGGTCTCCGTATGCCCGTGAAGGCTCACGCTGCCACAGAAGGGATGGAGATCCAACTTTTGGATGAAGACGATGCCAGATACCGGAAGTTGAAGCCCTATCAGTTTCATGGCTCGGTTTATGGGGTGATTCCCGCAAAGAAAGGGCATTTGAAGCCGCTCGGCGAATGGAACACTCAAGAGATTCGATGCATCGGTCCGCAAGTGACAGTCATCCTGAACGGAGAGACGATTGTTGATGGCAACGTCGTTGAAGCGGTCAAAGATGGTGCGATGGATGAGCGTGAACATCCGGGGGTCCTGAGAACTGCCGGACATATCGGTTTGTTAGGGCACAAGTCAGTTGTGAAAATACGCAACTTGCGCGTCAAGGAGATCGTTTCGGACACCGCATCGAACTGAATTCAACTCGATCAACTGGCAAGATCTTGAAATTGATTCTGAAGCTTGTCGCTGACGTCTCGTACATTACGAATGTCGTCAACAATTAGGTTCTGGATTGGTTTTTGAGGTTTGCTGAGTGAAGTCAGTAAAAAAGTGCACCAGATTTTTCTATTTCGGATGAACAATGCGTCGACTCTGCATCTCCTTTGTATTAGTGACTCTCGGATTCCAGGTTCACGGGCATTCTTTCGCCGCCGATCATAAAGATCGCTCATTGCTGGTTGAGGGTGTCACGGAGATCGCGGTGCCGGGGGTCGTTGGCTCATTGAGTGTGTACGGTCCCGATGCATTTGTGATCGCAACTGGCGAAACAAAAAGTGGTCAGCCTGCGGCTCTTGCCGCAGCTGCAACTTTGGGAAAAGGGCGCCTTGTCGCTCTCGGTCACAACGGGTATTTCTCGCGTAAGAATGCACAGGTTGGACAAACCGGAAAGTTCGTTTCCAACTTGATGTTGTGGTGCGCTGGATTGAATGATTCACAATCAAGGCAGTTGCAAGTCGGTGTTCTAGGCAATCGGGATCTTGTCAATAGCCTGAAAGAATCTGGACTCAAGACGAAAGAACTTACGGGAAACTGGTCTTCGAACCTTCGAGGACTCAATCTCATCATCTGCGATCCTCGTTCCCTGACCAAACAAGAGGCCACGAAGCTGATTGAGTTCACCAAGGCCGGGAATGGGCTGCTGCTCGGAGCTGCGGGCTGGGTCTGGGAAGGATACAACGCGAAACAGGGTGAAGCTCTTGTCAACGATTTCCCCGGTAACATCATCGGTTCGCAAGCTGGTCTCGTTTGGGATTCGCCCACCCTCAACTCTCCGGCGAATAAGCGGATTGCAATCACTAAAACGCTTCCTGAAAGTACTCACGCTGCCGGTGCATTGCAGTCACTTGAAGAGAATCCGCAAAGTGCAGATACAAAACTCGCAGTCGAAACAATCTCGCGAACATTGCAATCGATTTGTGGTGACGACGAACTCTTTCTCCCACAACTTCAGAAAATGCTGGAGCAGAAGCTGGGGGAAGTCGTCATTCCAGGACGACGGAATGAAGTGAAAAACTCGCAGCCGCTCGCCCGACTTCAGGTCGCACTCAACACACGACTGGCCCTTGGGCAGCCAATCGAGAAGCTGACAGCAAGTCCTTTAGCGGAAGAGTTTCCGAAGCAACCCGCCAAACGGATCAAGCCGACCGACAAAACAGTCTCGATCAATACACAAGTTCCGCGATGGCACAGTACTGGCCTTTTTGCAAAGGCTGGCGATGTGGTCTCGATTACCGTTCCGGCTGCTGCGATCAAGGCCGGATTGGGAATTCAGGTTGGTTGTCATAAAGATAAACTGTGGCACAAAGCCGAGTGGAGTCGTGCACCTGAAATCACTCGGGAATTTGCCATAACAAAGACCGAAACTAAAGTCGGTAATGCTTTTGGCGGGCTGATTTATGTTGTCGTTCCTAACGATTGCAAGCTGGGTGAAATTGATGTGGAAATCTCTGGAGCGGTCTCCTCTCCGTTGTTTATTCTTGGCGAGACATCAATTGCTGACTGGAGGAAGATCCGCTCACTCCCCGGCCCGTGGGCAGAACTTGCCAGCGATCGATTCATTCTCACTGTCCCGAGTGAAGCGATTCGAGAACTGAATCGACCCGATCAGCTGATGGGCTTTTGGAACCAGGTTCTCGATACCTGCGCCGATCTGGCGATGATCTCTCCCGAACGAAAATACCCTGAACGATTTGTGACCGATGTTCAGATTTCTGCCGGCTACATGCATGCTGGGTATCCGATTATGGCTCCTCTCAATCTGGCGTTGGAAACAACCGATTTGCAAACGCTGCAGGAAAAAGGGAACTGGGGAGTCTTTCATGAAATCGGACACAATCATCAACAGCCGGAATGGACTTGGGATGGCTTAGGCGAAGTGACCGTCAATCTGTTCTCGATGTACGTTTTCGACACGCTCGTTCCAGGAGCCACTCAACATGGACAGGTCCAGCCCGCTAATATCGCTAAGATGCGGCGCGAGTTTGAACAGACTGGAAAACTGGAAGGCCCCTGGCCAAGGCTTGTTCCATATATTGAACTGAAACAAAATTTTGGATGGCAACCATTCAAGAAAGTCTTCGCAGAGTATCAGGAGATTCCGCGAAACAAAAAACCGAAAACGCTTCAGGAAAAGAAAGACCTGTGGTTGGTCATGTTCTCACGTGCAGTCGGGAAAGATCTCAGCGACTTCTACGACGGTTGGAACTTTGGAGCTTCTGATCAAGCTAAACAGGCAGTCAGCGACCTTCCCAAATGGTCGCCTTCGCGATAACTAGAGCATCATTCGAATTGTTGTTCAGGTTCTACTTCGTGGTGAATAGTAATTTTATTGATGAAACGCGTTCTTCGCGGGCACACGGTAGGGCAAACTGCTCTGAGTGACCTGCATGCACTTCAGTCTTGCTCTCGCCACCTCTGAGGAGATCAGTGAAGCGGCCTTGCGTTCATTTTCTCTCCTCCAGTCCTCTTCTACACGCAGTCCCATCATTCATCGGATGTCTCTCTACCAGAAGTCTGGTTCATCACGTTGGGTGAGGTGGCTGGTGGATGATCACGCATCGCCTTGAGTGCTTGGCTACCAATTTCTGGTGAAAAAAAACGCCGCAGTTGAGCTTTGCGATTTTAATGAATTGAAATCTGTGTTGATTCACACAGATTTTCTTAAGTCACTCAGCTTCTCCTGAATTGGCACGGTCGTTGCGGAATCCTGATCTCAAGAAGCGAGGGACCTCGCTGTTTGTATTCCAATTTTCAAATGGAGGAAACGACTATGAAACCTTTAATTTATTCACTCTCTCTAGCACTCATCGCGGGAGGCGTCGGCGTCGGACAGAATGCAGCCTACTCACAGGTAGAACCTGTGCCAGCTGAAGCTCGTGACCAAGCGAATGACGCGGCTGAGGATGTTAGAGAGCAAGCTCGCGACGTGAAAGAAGATGTACGCGAGGAAACTCGTGATGCACGCGAAGAAGCTCGAGAAGCTGTCGACAATCCAGCAGAAGACGTTCGTGAAGCGACGCGACGCGCGAAAGAAGATGCTCGCGAGTCAGCACGTGATGTGAAAGAAGATGTTCGCGAAAATCGCCGAGACATCAAACAGAATGCGAGCGAAAATCTCGACACAATTCCGGCTGCACCCGCAACCAACGGAGAGGCACAACCGGGAACACCCAAGATTGAAGAACGCGTTCGTGAGACACAGAACGAACTTGAGGAAGCTGCCCCTGAAGTCAATCGCCGTATGCAAAAGAATCGTCAAGGCGACATCAACGCACGAGGCGATATTAACGCAAATGGTAACGTGAATCAGTTGGGGATCTCGCTTGATGAGTCTGCGTCAACGGGTATTGTTGTTGGACGCGTAACACCGAACAGCCCGGCGGCCCGCTTTGGACTTCGCCGTGGAGACCGAATCGTCCGGTTTAATAACCAACAGTATGTGAACCGTGCGGAGTTTCGTGATTCACTGAGAAACTGGACAGCAAATGGTCCAGTTCCAATCGTATATATCCGGGACGGACGCCAATATTCGCAGACAATGCCGCTCACTGTCTGGAGTCAGGAATCGACTCAATCTTATGGTCAACAAGTTCCACAAACATACGCCAATGATACAAGTCCGGAACCGCAACCTTATACAGCTGCCCGTCCGATCTATGATGATGCAAATCAGTATTCCGGACAGTATTCAGAAGGTGCGATTCAACCTTGTGCATGTGATGTGGTCCAACCTGTGATCATTGACCCATGTGATTTTGGATATCACAACTCCTACGGATATGATGGCTACGACCGCCGTGCAGCTCGTCAATACCGACGAATGATGCGTAGAGGGTACTAAGAGCATCTTTCGAATTGATGTTCAGATTCTGCCTCGTGGCGAACAGCATTTTCATTAGAGAAACGCGTTCTTCACGGGGGTACGGTAGAGCAAACTGCTCTATTCGTTTAGTCACTGAGCAGACAGCAATTTGCGAAGGAGCGAGTCTGTGTGGCATCAGAAATGAGGGCTTGATTCGCAGAATGTGAATCCAGTCATCGGAAAGAGCGATTGCCTCCCGTAGCAATCGCTCTTTTTTTCTGTTTTGAGCTCATCGGAAAACTTCACTGCTTTCGGATACGACAGGTGGTTTTACAGGAGTCGAATTGCTTTCTGCTGCGAGCATCATTTCAAGGACGCTCCAAAACTATTGGTTCGATCATCTTTTGTTGAGTCAGAAAATCTTCGATCCTGAGAATGCCAGCGTTGTAGAGATCGAGATCGAAAATTAAGTATCCGTGAATCCCCTCTCGATGAGAGACCAATTCGCACTGATTCCCCTTTTCTTTCATCAATCGATGAAACTCAGCTGCCCCGGCATAGGGTGTCACGGTGTCGCCGGTTCCGTGAAACAGAATGGTGGGTGGCATTTTCCTTTTGAGTTCTTTGATCGAGTGAACTGGCGAGAGTTCCTGCCAGCGTTCGCCGATTTTCGCCTTTCCGTAGCCCTGTTCTGAAGTGTCGATCACGGGATATAGCAACACCAAAGCGTTCGCTCGTGAAGAGGTCTTCTCTTCAGGTTCATTTTTGTCGGACGTGTCGGGGATTAAGGTGTCGAACATTGATGTGCTCAACGCAAGATGTCCCCCCGCAGATGCACCTGCGACAACAATTCGATTCGGGTCAATCCCGAGCGTATCTGCGTTTTTACGGAGATATCTCACTGCATCGCGAGCATCTTCAACACAATCAAAAACTGTGGTCCCCTGCTTTTTGTTCATGAAGCGATATTCCAGGCTGATCGCAAGCATCCCTCGCTGTGCAAAGTGGTCCGCCATCGGATAGAACCAGCGTGGGCTTCCTCCAGTCCAGCCCTCTCCATGAATCACCAGGAAGACCGGTCGCTGATCACTCTTTTTCAACCCCTCCGGCTCTAAGATGTGCAGTCGCAACTCGCGATCTTCGACAGTCTTGTAAGTCTCAAATCGACCCGGTTCCAGCTTCGCAGCGATCGCATTGAGCGGACGTTCACGCTGAGCAAATGCAGAGTGAGAAATCGATGCGGCAAAATAAATCGCCACGATGTACGTGATTGACTTCATCGTTAAGCAAACACTTCCATTGAAAAGCTTCGCAGCACATTTGAGCTGTACTGCGAAGCGATCTTGAAAATCATCAACCCTGAATGACAGTCTTATCGCAGCCATTGGCGACAGTTTGGCCTGTGGTCTCGTCTTCAGGGTTTCTTTGAAACGAAATTAATGGCCGGAAGCTTCGGCGCCCCACGGTTCGATCTGTTTCAGGTTTTTCGACTTCAGAGCTGCGTAGCAGTCTGGAAGGTCGAACTCTGAGAGAACGTTTGGAAGCAGTGTCGAGAGTGGCCATTCGTAGTGTTCGGTTTCAGCGAGGTCCGTATACGAGGTTAATGCGTGCTTGAGTGTAACCTGATTGACCTGATCGGAGAGGACGGCTGCAAAGGTTGCAGGGAGTCCCCCCCAGCCATTGCCGACGATGTGGACTTCTGTGTGACCAAAACTTTTCATCCAATCAAGAACCCGCAGGACATCGAGCGTTTTCTGGCCGACATACGGACGATCCAGCATGATGCTGTGAATGGAGTAGAAGTAGTCGTTCCCGTAGCTGCTGTGGAATGAATTCGGGCTACAGGTGGCCGGCAAGGATTCACCGATTCCGCGAACGTCACAAGTGAAGAACGGGACATCAGGTTCCGCTTTGACTATTTCCTGGATCAACTCTTCATTACGAAGCTCAGCGTCGCTGGAGAGATGGGAGACGTACAGCGTTGCCCGTTTGCCCCCTTGTGGCGGACGCGATGAGAGCCGTTCATCCAGCAAGCGGTAGACGATGGCCTGAATGCCGGGTTCGGTGTTCACAGCGTATGCCGTTGCAGATTTCTTCGGATATCCGCGTGAGCCGATCGCACGATAAATCTGGAAGTCAGGCGTGTTCTTGGGCTGCTTCGGCAACTTCAAGACATCTCGGACAGCCACTTGTAAAGCATCCCCTGAGAGCGATTTTCGCTTCGCTGCTAGTTCCTGAGAGGTGTCACGCGTGAAGTCGAAGATAGTACGTGTGCCTTCGAGAGTGGAAACTTGTCCCTTTGGCGTACACCAGAGAGTTTCATCTTTTTCAAGCGTGATCTCCGGTTCCGCCGTGAAGGCCAAATCGGCAGCTGTTCGTAACACGCCATCAAACTTCGCCTGGTCGCCTGGTTTGTCAGGGGTCATTCCGGTCGCGCGGTTGAACCAGCTGTACATTGCCTCCCGGTTTTCCTGCGAGTACCCATGTGGCGTGGGACCGTAGAACAGGGCCAGATTGTCTTCAGCTCCCAATAATTTGTAGAGGTGCTTCAAACGCGAGTAGGCTTCCTCAGATCCACGAACATCGAAGAAGTCTTGCTCCTTGGCCAGGATAATGGCCGGTTTGGGAGCCATCGCTGCGATGAAGTCACAATGGTCTAACCCGAGAGCGAGTGCCTTTGGCGGGCACTGTTCGGTATCTGCGGGGAGTTCGTTTTCCATGTTTCGGAGGAACGTTGTCACGAAGCAGCTCGGAGCCGTCATTGACCAGCGGTCTTCCACACCGGACAACCAAGTCGTCATGGTTCCTCCGCCGGAATTCCCTGTCACACCGACTTGAGTCTTGTCGATATCGTCACGCGTCAGCAGGTAATCAAGAGCACGAATTCCGTCCCAGGCTCGCCATGAGCCGAGGAATTCGCCGACAAGAAATTGCTGGTTGCCTGCGTGCAGGTGTTCTTGAACACCAACTCCGATTTTCGATTTCAATTTCTCGTTCGGATACTGGAGTCGTTCCCCTTGTCCGATCGGATCGTAAATCAGGCAAATGTATCCGAGTTTCGCGAGTCCCTGGGCGAATGATTGATACGACCCGGCAGCCTTTCCGTTCGAGGAATGCCCGCATGTCCCTACAACTCCAGGAAACGGTCCCGATTTGTTCGTGGGAACATAGATGTTTGCCGTCACAGGAAATCCGGGGCGGCTCTCGAAGATAATGTTCTCGATACGATAGCCGTCTCGTTCGACGGTACTTGTGATTCGTGGGTTGAGCGGGGTTCGTTCCGGTTCTGAGCCAAAGGATTCACGAATTCTTTCCTGAGTTTCCTTGACGTGACGCTCGGCATCTTCTTTTGTTTTGAGTTTGGCGATCCGCTGTTTGCTGACTTGACCCGCCATGCGAACCTGCCGGACGAAATGCTCATGGACCATCCGCGGGTAGCGATTCAGGGGAGTGTATTCTTTTTGAGCAACAGCGACCGACGGTGCGGACCAGAACGCCATCGGACCGGCAGCTGCAATGGTCGCCAGGCTGGTGAGGGCGTCGCGACGGGTGAAATCGGTGGGGATTGAAGGTGAGGGAGTTTGCTGTGAGTGGGACATAAGGACTTTCTTCAAGTAGAGAATAATTAGAGTTGGTCCTGAAACCTGATATTGCTCTCTCAAACGTTGAGGCAGTCGGCTATTCCAGAGGTTTTCGGACTGGTTCTACTCAGCAACGTAAATACTCAGATTGTATGCCGACTTCGGAGGCACATTTTCAAAGTATCAACGTGTGGAACAAAATAACAATGATAGATGGATCGTAACCTCTTCGGTCGGGAGAAGTACAGCCTCACAATTTGCCGCTTGGCGATTCAAGGCCACTCGCTCATTGAGGTTCGGAGAGAGTGTTTCCTCACTCGATGCTTTAAGCGGAATTCCACGGGACGTCGCCATGTCGGGAGGGCGGAGCCAGACTGGATCAGCAATGATCGAATGCTCCTTATGGAAAGTCGGGTGGAGATAAGGGAAGATTTTTTTGGAATGAATTTAACAAGGCAGTGGAACACTCGACAGCGACGCCAAATGTCGTGATGATGCGACTTCATCACCAAAAAGGTGCTGTTGAATTGAAATAATTGTCGTTGCAGGAGCGAAGTGTGCGCTGGTCTCAAACGTTAATCCCGACCATGAAAGAAGTTCCCTCGGATGCGGAAGTTCCGAGTCACCAACTCATGCTCCGGGCCGGGCTGATTCGTCAACTTATGGCGGGGGCTTACACCTATTTGCCGCTCGGATACCGCTCCATTCGGAAGGCTTCCGACATTATCCGTCAGGAAATGGACAAAGCTGGCGCGGTCGAACTCTTCATGCCGGCACTACAGCCGATTGAACTGTTCGAACGAACAGGTCGTAAAGAAGCGTTCGGAAACGTCCTGATCAACTTCCCGATCCGACGTCGTGACAACGAACTGCACATGGCGCTCGGGCCGACTCACGAAGAAGTTGTGACTGACCTCATGTCCAAATTGATCAACAGCTATCGGCAACTTCCGATCACTGTTTATCAAATTCAAACGAAATTCCGGAACGAAGAGCGTCCACGATTCGGCGTTTTGCGGACGAGCGAATTTCTCATGAAAGACGCTTACAGCTTCGGGACCAGCATCGAGCAACTCGATGAATCGTACCAGAAAATGTACGACGCTTATTGCCGGATCTACTCTCGCTGTGGATTGGAATACATTCCTGTTGAAGCCGAAAGCGGTCCCATCGGGGGCGATGCGTCTCATGAGTTTATGATTCCTGCAAAGAACGGTGAAGACAGCATCGTCCGTTGCGAGTCTTGCGGTTATGCCGCCAATCTGGAACGTGCTGATACAGGTCGCAAACAGCCAGAACTGGCTGGGAAGTCTTCAGCAACGGAAGTCGCAACTGTCGAGACGCCCGGTTTGGGCAGCATCGAAGCGGTTGCTGAATTCCTGAAGATTGAAACCAGTCAAATGATCAAGACGTTGATCTTCCTCGCTGACGAAAAACCTGTGGGAGTTTTGCTTCGTGGGGATCATGAGGCGAACGAAGGTAAAATTCGTCGTGCTTTGAACGTCACCGCGCTCGAAATGGCCGACGAAGAGACCATCAAGAATGTGACGGGAGCTGCAGTCGGATTTGCTGGCCCGACCTCATTAAAGTGTTCGTTCATTGTCGATCACGATGTGGCAGCAATCGTGGATGGAGTGACCGGAGCGAACGAAGTTGACAAGCACTTGACTGGTGTCAATCCGGGTCGCGATTTTGAAGTACAGGAAACGTTCGATCTGCGAGATGCAGAAAATGGCGATCCCTGTCCTCGCTGCGATGGAACACTCAGCTTTGTCCACGGAATCGAAGTCGGACACGTCTTCAAACTGGGGACGAAATACAGTACCGCACTCGAGGCAGAGTATCTGGACGAGAAAGAAAAACGACATCCGTTGATCATGGGTTGTTACGGCATCGGCGTGAACCGCATCATCGCTGGTCTTGCTGAAACGTGTCATGACGAAAACGGCCTCATCTGGCCGATGACGGTCGCTCCTTACGAGGTTGAGCTGATTCCGCTGAACGTCAAGGATGACGACGTGATGAAACACGCAAACCGCATCTATGATGAATTGCTCGCAGCCGGTGTTGACGTTTTGATGGATGACCGCGAAGCGAGACCGGGCTTCAAGTTTAAGGATGCCGACCTCGTTGGGATTCCACTGAGAGTCGTCGTTGGCGGCAAGGGACTCAAGGATGGCATCGCGGAAGTGAAATGGCGAAAAGGTGGCGACGCTGAGCGAATTGCGCTGGCTGATGTCACGAACCATGTTGCGGAACTGGTTCGAGAAGAGAAAAACCGATTGTAAGCTCGTTCTCTTTCGCCGGGTGCTTGAAGTACCCGGCGAAACAATGATCTTTCTTTCGATCAAATATCATTTTCAACGACGCTGAATTTTTCCATGGCAAAGAAAAAGAAAGAGACCAAACTGACTCCCATGATGCAGCGGTACATGGAAGTCAAAGCCGAAACACCCGGGACGATCATGCTGTTTCGGATGGGGGACTTTTACGAACTCTTTCACGATGATGCCGAAGTCGCTGCGAAAATATTGGGGCTCACTCTCACCAGCCGTGACAAAAACTCTCCCAATCCGGTTCCGATGGCGGGGTTCCCGTATCACTCTCTTGAAGGATACCTGCAAAAGCTGATTTCCGCCGGGCACAAAGTTTCAATTTGTGATCAGGTCGAAGATCCCAAAACAGCCAAGGGGATGGTTCGCCGGGAAGTGACGCAAATCATCACGCCCGGAACTCTCACTGACGATGCCCTGCTCAACCCGAAAGAGAACAATTACCTGGCAGCAGTTTGCCCGACGAAAGACTCAATCGGGCTCTCTTGGCTGGAGCTCTCAACGGGGCGTTTCCAGTGTATGGAGCTCTCGCACTCTTCAGAAGAGTTGCCCGCTCAACTCGGAAGCTCCTCCCCTTTTGCGGA
The DNA here is from genome assembly GCF_048270125.1 of Thalassoglobus sp. Taxonomy (NCBI): domain Bacteria; kingdom Pseudomonadati; phylum Planctomycetota; class Planctomycetia; order Planctomycetales; family Planctomycetaceae; genus Thalassoglobus; species Thalassoglobus sp. The sequence continues at coordinate 106,859 of NZ_JBLWTN010000009.1, forward strand.
CGAAATTGCTCGGATCGCCCCTGCTGAGTGTCTGCTTCCAGAGACCGCCAAAGATCAGCCCGTTTTCCGTCAACTCTCCGAAATGAACGGAACGGTTCTCACTCAGCGACCCCCATGGACCTTTGCTGCCAATCAGGCCCGTGAAAATTTACTCAACCATTTTGAGACGAAAACGCTCGAAGGTTTCGATTTAGGTGATGAAGACTCTGCAGGCATTACCGCCGCCGGAGCGTTGCTCGAGTATGTGCAAGAGACACAAAAGTCATCGCTGGGACATATTGCCAAGTTGGAACCGTACCGACATGGAACCAATTTGCTCATTGATGAAACGACCCGTCGTAGTCTTGAGCTAACTCGCACGCAACGTGAAAACAAACGTGACGGATCGCTGATCAGCATTCTCGATGAGACAGCAACTCCGATGGGAGCCCGCCTGTTGATGGACTGGCTCTCCAATCCGCTGACAGACCGGCAGGCGATCGAAAGACGACTCGACGCCGTCGAAGAACTTAAAGAGAACAGTAAGCTTTCCCGTGACTTACGAGAACAGCTCAAGGATGCTTACGACCTGCAACGTCTTTCTGCTCGTGTTGCGACACTGCGAGTCTCTCCTCGTGATCTGGGGGCACTGGGGCGGACACTGGCGTTGTTGCCGAAACTCAAAGCGAAGATGGCTGAGCGATCGTCTGATCTTTTGAAGACGCTGGAAGCTCGTCTCGATTTGTGCTCCGAAGTGCGGGCCGATATCGAATCCTCACTTGCCGACGAACTTCCGATCACCACGTCTGATGGAGGGATGATCCGGGCTGGTTACAACTCGCAACTGGACGAACTACGCGATTTAGCTCGTGGTGGGAAAGAATGGATTGCGAAGTACCAGGCTGAAGAAATTGAGCGGACCGGCATCACTTCGCTGAAAGTTGGTTTCAATAAAGTCTTCGGGTATTACCTGGAAGTGACAGCTGTTCACTTCAACAAAGTCCCCGATGACTACATCCGCAAACAGACACTCAAGAATCAGGAACGATACATCACTCCGGAACTGAAGGAGTACGAAGAGAAAGTTCTGCGGGCAGAAGATCAGTCAAAAGCTCTTGAGGCGGAACTGTTTCAGGCGTTGCGGGAACGTGTGGCAGGTGAATGCAAACGTTTGCAACAAACAGCCGAGATCATCGCTGAAATTGATGTGCTGGCCAATCTGGCGACTGTTGCACTCAACCATCGGTACTGCCGACCTGTGATTTCCGATGATCCCTGTCTGAACATCATCGATGGTCGGCATCCTGTGCTCGACAAGTTGCAGCCTTCGGGTGAGTTCGTTCCGAACGACATCATTCTTGGAACATCGTCCGCTGAGGATTCCGAAGCCTCCTCTGAGCTGATTGCAATGATTACCGGTCCGAACATGGCTGGGAAAAGTACCTATATCCGTCAGGCCGCGTTGTTAACGATCCTCGCTCAGATGGGATCATTCATTCCTGCGTCATCGGCCACGATTGGAATTGCAGACCGAGTTTTCGCACGCGTCGGAGCGAGTGATGAACTCGGCAAAGGTCAGTCGACATTCATGGTCGAGATGACCGAAACCGCCCGCATTCTGAACACAGCGACCAATCGTAGTCTTGTTATCCTCGATGAAATTGGTCGGGGAACCAGCACTTACGATGGGATCTCGCTGGCTTGGGCGATTACTGAATATCTTCATGACCACACAAAGTGCCGCACGTTGTTCGCCACCCACTACCACGAACTGACACAGCTTCCCAAAACACTCAAGAACGTTTGCAACTGGAACGTGTCCGTCCATGAGCAGGATGGAGATGTCATCTTCCTGCACAAGATCGTCCCCGGCTCAGCGGATCAAAGTTACGGAATTCACGTCGCCCGGCTGGCAGGTGTTCCACGAGAAGTGATCAGCCGCGCCGGCGTCATTCTGGAGACATTGGAAACGGATCATCAGGACGACCACGGAAAGCCGACGATTCCGAAACGCCCAAAGAAAAACTCCCGGCAACTCAGGCTCTTCGACATCGAACCTCATCCGGTTCTTGGCGAACTCAAAGGTCTCAATCTCGACGAGATGACTCCGCTCGCAGCTCTTCGGGAACTGCACCGTATGAAGGGAAAGATAGACTGATCCTGAAATCGGACTTTGCTCTCCCAAGTGCCCGTGGAAAAGATGTTTCACCAGAAAACGTGCTGCTTGTCACGGAGCAGACCTCGAATATCAATTCGAGAAATGCGATAAAGTAAATCAGTTATTTTGGTTTTCCGCAGATTCTTGCTTACGTTCTCGATCGACACCGGGAGGGAGCAGGTCGTAGATCACGACTGCTTCGGCGGCGTGGTTGGCTGCGGGGTACTTTTCTCGTGCAAGTCGGACTGCTCGCCCTTTCGCGTTGTCGTCTGGCTTGAACATTTCATGCAGTTTTCCGTGATGAGCTGCCTGATCTTTGTTACCGATTTCTGTGTACAAGTGTTGCAGGTTGTAGTGGGCGGTGAGATTCTCTGAATCGATCTGGAGTGTCTTTTCAAATTCAGTGATTGCTTCTTCCCAAAGTTTCTCAGCTTCTTCTTCACGTCCCTGACGAGCACGTTTGCGTCCGAGGTCAAAGAGAGCTTGTCCCAGTAAGTTAATCACTTCATAGTCCAGGCTGAAATCGAATCCCCGCTTTTGCATTTCGGGTGTTTGATCGGTGAGGACGCTGCGCAGGTTTTGGATTGCTTCCGGGAGCCGATCTTGCTGCCGGTTAATCACTCCACTCAGCCAGGCCCAGGTCCAGCGTGGATAGCCATCCTCTTCGCTGAATTCAGCAGCGCGTTGGAGAGCTGCGACTGCTTCATCGAGTCGACCTTCACGCTCCAGCACGCGCGCTAAATTCATCGGACCGTCCCAGCGGTTCAGTTTTTCAACTTCGGTGAAGGCGTCTGCTGCCTGCCGAAGCTCTCCTTTTCCTTTCAGGAACAGGCCGATGCCGTAATCGTTCCAACGTTGCCAGAGCGGAAACTCCTCTGCGTCATTGGAAACTTCTGCGTCGATTCCTTCAATCGGAAAGGTGACGCGATCAACGGCGAGCGTCGTCACTGGCAAGTTGTTGACGTATTCTTTCCCAGGCTGACTCCCACGAATCGGGACACCGAGCTTTCGAGTCGCTTTGTCTACAATTTCCATATATTCCTGATCAAATTTGCGGTACTGCAATTTCACTTCGACTTCGAGAGGGGCTGAAAGGTTCTCCGGGACTTCGAAAGAGTAATGAACCGTTTGTCCCGCACCGGGTGGAATCTGGTGATTGTAAAGTGGTGTGACGATGTCTTGAGGGTTCCGCCGGTTGATGCGGTTTCCATCTTTGTCGAGCATGAAAACATTGACGAAATGGCTCCACGGGTCGACTTCGTTTTGCTTCTCCGGATCGATGCCGCCGCTTTTGCCGATGACCTTTCCATCAGAAGTGACTGTCACTTCCAGCCAGACCTCGTTCGAGTCCGCAGTTCCTTGTGTAAACAGGTGTCCCAACTTCAGAGTTCGAATGACAGTCTCGAATAGATATGTCTTTCCAGGTTGAAGTTCCGGAACATTTGGACTCAGCGGGGCTGTTAGTTTGCCGTCGATTTCACCATCTTCGCGGACACCAAACAGGTCGACGCGCATTGTTCCGTGCAGGAACTCTTGATGGGCTTTGATGGTGTCGGGGTGATCGATTAACCACGCGATTCCTGTATTCGCAGAGGGGAACAGATGGTCGTGAATGCTGAGCTCTTTCGCGCCAGCAAAGAACTTGGCCCCGAAATCATTCGAGGGTTTCAGTGGCATGTGACAGCCGTTGCAGTTGACCTCTGCTTTGGGGGGATAGTAGAAACTCCGCGCCCCATGTCCCGAAACTCCGCTGAGCAGGTAATTGTCGTAGTGGTTTTGTCCACGCAGAAACGCTTTGTAATGGTTGAGTTCGTAAGGCAAATGGACTTTGTGGCAGGTTGAACAAAATTCGGCAGACTTATGAAACGGTTTCAGGAAAGTCTTCTTGTGAAATGAAGGTTTCGCTTTGATCAACTGGTTGTTGACCCACTGCAGAAGTTCATTGTCGCTATAGGCGAACGGGTAATGTTGCGGCTCTTCGATGGTGTAGTCTGCATTTCCTCGTGTGCTGTTCACATTGGTGATGGCATGGCAAGACGTGCAGGTAATTCCGGAGTGAGCTGTCGGGTGGTCCACCATGTCAAAGTTAGGATCATCAAACGCTCCGCTGAAAAATGGGACGGGATCATGGCAGCCAGCACACCAGCGAGCCGCCTGCACATTCCCGTCTCGGGCAAGGGCGACCTGTCGGGTTTCATGAACACTGGCAAGGTAAGGCGGGTTGTTGAATGAACTGAAGCGATGGACCGATTTTTCCCAGCCAGCATGAACGTCGGCATGGCATCGCTTGCAGTATTCGTCGTTCATTAATGCTTCTGCGGGGATAAAGTTTCCGCTGGCTGTCCGTGCAAGAGATGGCTCGAAGTATTTTGTGCCCGATTCCGGACCTTGAGCAAACCAGTTTCGCGGGTCTTGAAACTGTCCCCAAACCATGACCCCGACAATCATTCCCACGAATCCCAAATAGCCGACGCCGATTCTCCATTTGATCCGCGGCCCCGCCAACCGGTGCAGCCAGTACAACCAAATTGCCAGTAATGGACAGATGACGTGCATCCAGTAGACGGCAGAACGCACAATTGGCTGTTTCAAGTCAAAACCGCCTGCACGGGTCAGCAAGATGCCGGAAACAAGAACGGCGATCGACATTGCAAACAGCGCATAGCCAATTTTGACAGCCCTGCGATTTCGTCGTTTTCGAGCCAATCGTAAGTGCGAGATCCCAAAGGCGAGGAATGGGAGAATAAGCATCAGCCCCAGAACCAGATGCCCCAGGAACATGAACTGATAAAAGTAATCCTGATACGTCTTTCCGCTGAACCATTCCAAAGCTGTAATTGCTGAGAGGTAGAAGGCATTTGCAACCAGAAGTGCGACCAGCACGAAGACCAAAACGAGGACTTTCCTCATTCGTGGAGTGATGGTCCTGACGATTTTCTTTTTCGGCAGCTCAGCAGGATCTGGCAGCACGACCGGCTTGAACATTCTGTCACTTTCGCTTGGGAAGGGGCCATTTAAAGGGTGGTGAAAGGAGAGAGGGGAATGGATTTATGAGGAGTATGGCGGATCTATCACAGAGCCTCAAAGGAATGGACTCATTTTGCGGTGACGGGCTCTTTCAAGCCGGGTGAAAGATTCAAACTGTAACATGATTACACAGGGACTCCACCAGGAAATCAACCATCACATGAACCGCCGAGCGAGGCCTATGGAGTTGTCAGCAAACATCGTGACGATTTGAGGCAACAATTTTGAGGTAATCATGTTGCAGCTGTTTTGCTTTTGACTGCACCTGAAGTTGTTGCTCAAGTTGTGTCCATTTTCAGCTCAGGGATAGTAAAGACCTGTTGTCGAACATTTATTGAGTGGATTTACCTCAATTCGCATCCGGTGGTGATTCCCGGTTTCTGAGTGTGAGTGATCGTTACAATTGGTCCGCTCGTTGTGATCGTGCTTGTCCATTCGTGTCAATCGGCTTGCGCTGTGCGATGCGTTCTGGCGGAGTGATCCATCAAAACTGTCCTGTTCGAACGAAGTTCTTGGAAATAAAGACTTTCCGAGCGCTCTTTGTCAGGAGGGCTGACGTAGGTTCTAACATCTGTCCGACCATAGAGGAGTGGACGATTTATCAGGAGCCGTGAATAGGAACTGGAGCGATGTTAGTACTCAGCCGGAAACAGGACGAGAAAATTATTATTGGTGATTCGATTACCCTCATGGTGGTTTCGATTCAGGGCGATAAGGTTCGGTTAGGAATCGAAGCTCCCAAAGAGGTGAGCATTCACCGCGAAGAAGTTTACAAAGCGATCAATTCGGAACACAAAGCGTCTCCCGATGAGACCGCCTCGTCTCGCGATTGAGCTTCTCGTTGACCTTTGAAGATGCTGTCGGAAAATCGGCTCGATTTGTCCACCGACATCGCTTTTGAGTGTCTGCCTGCTTGTGTTGAGGACGAATCCGAAATCTGAATTTGCTCTCTCGTATACAGAGAAAAATAACCATTCCACTTGTTTTCGAACTGGCTCTATTCTTCCTTGGGTGCTTCTTCTGCATCACCAAGGCGTTCCAGGCAATCGAGACTCACGGTCTTGCGCCCGTAGGCAATCCAAATTTGCATTGGCTGGACCGACGACTGCCAGTGAATCCAGGTTCGATCATATTCGAACTGTTCCTGAATCACTTTCTCTCCGGTCAAACGATTCAGGATTAACCCACGAATAGAGTTTCCGTAACTCTTCCCAAAGAACAGAATCGGCCACGCACTCGGCGTTTGCGTGCACATGTGCTGATCTTCGATTTCTTGAGACCATTCCACCTCTCCGGTCAGCTCATTGATCGCTACAACCTTTCCGGCGACTGTCTTTTCAATGGTGCGCGTAATGCGTGAGGGATACGAATAGTCGTACTGCACCGGTTCACCCGTTCCTGGCAGGACGATCCACTGGTTCGGCCGTTTCAGAATGGTCATTGAAATGACTTCTTCGTCAACCGGGATCTTTCGCTGTACCTTTTGTTCACCCGTAAGACCGTCAAGAATTGTCAGCGTTTGATCTGGAGCAAGAAATGCGATGTCCCTTTGGCTCACAGTACACCAGATTGATCCGCTTGGAGCTTCGAAGCTCCACAGCGATTCCTCGGACACTGGATCGACCATGGCAAAACGAATCGTCTCTTCGGTCTCCTGAATCGTTGGGAAGTAGCGCCCCCAATCTCCGTTTAGACGTTCCAGGTTGGAAGCAATAGCACCCTGAGGAATGGGGCGTGTTCCCAGGTCCATGCCGTCGCTGGCACGAAGAACTCGGAGGTGATCTTCATTCGGAGCCAATGTGAGAACAAATTCGTCGTCGCTGAAAATTTCACTTCCGGAATCGAAGTCGTAGCGACGCCATTGAACTTTTCCGGTCAATGGGTCGATGGTGGTGAGTTGAGTTCCCAATCCAAAACTGAGTGTCGAAGTTCCAATGGCTCCGACGTTTCCAGCTGGTGTTCCTGTCGAGGTCATTGAGAGAAATGTTCGGAAACCAGTAGTTGGCTGCTGCTGATTAGGATTGATGACACCCGGCGCTCCAAGAGGATTTTGCTCTTCTGCGACAAGATTCTGGCTGGCGATCAAGCGTGGTGAGTCTTTGCGGTGCTGGAAGTCTAACAGCAGAAAACGATCGGCTAAGACGATGAGTGCCAAGTGGCCATGTGTCGAAACATATCGTCCTATTGATGATCCAACAGGGATGCGTAACGAAGCAATTCGTGTCGGCAATTGAGTCTGTCGACGACCATGTTCGTCATAGATGTCGATTTGTGATCCCATGTGATTCAAGAAAAACGTCCAGCCTTGAAGCGGAACCGATTCCGGACCAACATGCGGGATTTGATGACGGGCCGCCTTCGTGAATTTCTTTTGTTGATCAGATTCCGTCACTTGGTCAGGCCAGCGCGGAACGGAATTAAATAGTTCGTCCCACTGTTCTTCGTTTCGAATTGCAGCTGCCATCTCCGCAGAGGAGAGGTCTGAGTCGGAAGCTTTGACATCTTGATGTTCGAGCAATTTCAAGTAGTGATCGGCGGTTGAGCCATCCTTAAGCAGGAGGGCGAGTCGGGCCAACTCCTGATTGGCGACTTGTGAAATTGCAGGGTCCAGAGCACTGGAGAGTCGTGAGTAGATCTGCGAGAGGTCTCCTGCGTTCTGTGGACGTGCTGTGATTTGCAGGAGCTGCGATAAAGCCTGTTTTGCAGGAACCAGCTCAAAGGAGCTCATTCTTAAGAAATCGAGAACGGCAATTTCGTTGGAAGTCGATTCGAGCCATTGCTGAATCTCAGTAATGAATGCAGCTCGCTGATCCATGGGGACCGACTCATAAAGTGCTTCCAGTTGAGCGAGCGTCCAGCGTTGATCACTGACTTCCTGGAGCCCGTCAAGGTCTCGCAATGTCGCTTTCCGGACCAGGCTTTCGAATAGCTGTAAATAATTTTTCAACGCACCAATATGGTCTCCTGATTCTTTGAGGCCATTTGCGCGGGTGAGGAGAAATGTGAAGGTCTGCTCTTCGGTGGTCAGTAACTTTTCAATACTGGCGATCTCTGATCGGTGTGCTTCGAAATCAGAATGCAACCCATCAATCTTGGCCCAGCCTAAGACCGTCTTCGCACGAGGAGTCAGGGCATCTGGATCGATTGAGTCCAGCAGAGACATGGCCTCATCTCGTTCACCTTTTTGCAGGAGAAGTTCGCCTTGAATCGCTAACTTCTTCGAGGTCTCCGAAAGAGTCGCCAACATCTCTTCGACTTCCTGAGACGATTTGAAAGCCAGAATTGCTGTCCCCGATTGAGCGACTAACCTTCCATGAGCAGTCGAAAGATTGCCGATAATTTGCTGGCCAGGCATTTGCGATCTTGCAAGTTGCCGACCATTTTTCAGGTCGATGATGGCGACTTCTCCGGTCATCAGCGGCTGTACGAATTGATCGCCCATGCGAACTCCTCGACCTGATGGACGAGGGATTGAAGCACTCCAGATGTGCGAGCCATCTTCGAGGTCTAGCGCAGCGACTTCACTCCGGCCGACGACAATGAGCGACTCTCGATAAACGCCGGCGACGTAAAGTAATCGTTGTCGAAAGAGTGGCTTTTCCCAAACTCGCGATCCATCGCTGATGTTCAGGCAGACAAGTTCATCGGAATCTGGCGGAGTATGAATGACCAATCGACCTGCCTGGACAACCTTGGAATCGAACCAGCGATCATCATCCAGTAAGCGATCTTTCGATTGAGAAACCGTTTGGCCGCGGCTTCGAAGTCCGCGTCGGAACATCATTTGATTCTGGACGATCCGTCGTGTTTCTTCGTACTGATGCGTCCAGACAACTTGCCGCAAGAACGGGTCCACGGCTGTGATCACGCCTTCTCCAGTCGGACAGATGAGCAACCCGTCCAGATAAGCTGGCATCAGCCCGGCGAGGCGTCGTCGTTCATCGAGCACGATTTCCTTGTCAGAATTCAGCAATCCGAGTGACCAGAGAACAGAACCCGTTTCTCGGTCCAGTTCGTACAACTGAATTTGTCCCCGCTCTTCTCCAATGGCAAACAACTGATCGCCAACGGGTGTGGGGGCTCCGTAGAAGAAAATTTCACGGCCAATCTCTTCATCCTGCTGAAACGGTGTGTACGCGTTCTCGTCAACGGTCCCGATCGACCAGCGGTTTCGAAGACCGGCATTGAGTTCAAAAGCATGCAGCTGATTGAAGGGCTGAGGCACCAGTTCATGACGCTGTGTTGATCGGTTTAAGAATTCGCGATCAACGGTTCCGACGAGTTGAGTATCGCTCACTGCGTAGACATATTTGCCATCTGTACTGAGTGATGCCGATGTGAGATCTCGCCAGCCACGGACTGCAAAAAACAGGTTGCGAACTTTTTCCCGATGCTCATCGTTCGCCAGAGACGGGCCGGATGTGTATTCGTGTAAGTATTTGAATGTTTGGTCAATGTTGACTCCGACGCCATCGATTTCTCCGGTCTCCAGATTGTAGGATTTGATCGTTCCGTAACTTGGCACAATCACTCGATTGCCGACAATCAACGAACGTCCCGCAGGGAACACAGTTTGAGAGTAATGAGACCACAAAGAGGACTCGGTCGACCGGGCAAACGATTGTGCATCGTCCAGCAACGCTTTCTCTTTCGCGGCATTCCCGAGGAAAAAATCGTATTGATCGATTAATGGCTGCGACCAGGCATCAGAAAACATCACAGGAGTAAAGCGGGATGATCCGATGTGTGCTTCGTTTCCAGAGGGGATTCTCCATTCGAAAATTTCTGCTTCCGATGGTGGAAGAACAGGTGACTTCGCAAGCGACGCGAGGTCGAGATTGACACCTTCAAAGTCTTGCAGAATCGCTTCCGCCCGACTCGGGTTTCCGGACATCGCCATGAGCGTAGCGGCACGTTTGACTTTCGCATTTAAGTCGTTTCCTCCTGAGAACCGTGCGGTCCCAGCGATCTCACGGACAGCCGCTCCGATCTCTCCGCGATCGACGCTTAGTGCCGCCCATTGACTTCGTGCCAGCTGCCCCCCTTTTGTCGAACGGAAGCGGCGCCCGACCTCCGCGAGTGCGTTCAGATCCTGAGACGAAATCGCTGTCTCGTACTGTTGCATGGCCTCGGCGCCGAACAGACGTTCGTAATCCTCAGCGTGCTCGGCAATGATCAATTCAATTGCATGCTTTGTAGAGCCGCTGATTTCCATGCCGATCGTTTGAAATGAATCCTCTGAGTCATTCAAAATTGTTTGCAAAGCTTCCAGTCCTTCAGCGACCTGCCCGTTCTCGATCGCTTCTTTAGCACGAAACAATGCAGTCTCTGCAAGGGGATCGCGTGGAAGGCGTCGCAGATGTTGAAAGGTTGGATCGGGCTCTTCGCTTGGCTGAGGTGGGAACAACGGGTTGAAGACACCCTGCCCCAGCGATGGGGAGGCGAGTCCCTGAAACCAAAGTGAACAGAAGACCAAAAAGAAAATCGCTCGGTCCATCTTCATATTTTTTGCCCTTGGGCAGTGAGTGTTAATCGTCATCCGTACGACGTTCGATTCCAGAGTATGAGGTTCTTCAGGCATGTGTGGGGAATTAAACTCTTGAGGACGAATTGACGGCAGTGGCATGCAGAGACGGAGGTCAAAATTCCGAAGAGGCTTCGGTGAGGAATCTGTATCCTGAAAGGTTTCAGCCAATGACTCAACCTGCTTCCAAACTGATTCAGAACTGAACCTGAAATCTGAATTTGCTCTCTCAAACAGAATGAAAAGTGACCATCCCACAAGTTTCCGGGCTGGTTCTCATAAAAGCAAATGAGATACGGCATCCGGGGCTCTCTTGTCGTCTTTTTAACCAGTTTCCTCAGTTTCTCCCTTTTTCTGTTTCGCTGTCGTTCTGAGTCATCAATGATTTGATGGATTCATGTCAATTTTGTGATATTTTCGGGGGTGATGTCCACGCCCCATGGTCTATAATTATCCCTCTGGTGGAAGCCGAAATGCATGCGGAAATGGTTCACACTGGTGCGAAACAGTCGCGGGAAATGGCAGCTTCAGAATATCTGAATTGACAGTTCTTAGCATTCTATGATAACGAATAGGCAGAAACAGAACAGATTTGACGTAAATTCTGACAAGGATTAGGTCGTGGTCGCTCCAATTGAAATTCCCAATTTGCTCATTGCTGATGATGATCAGGCATTTCGAGAGACCGTTATCGAAATCTTGGAGCCACATTTTCCGATGGTCGCCGTCGAATCCGGCGAACGTGCCATCGAAGTTGTGGAAACGATTCAGGTTGATGTTGTCATTCTCGACATGCATATGCACGTCATGACAGGGTTAGATACATTGCGGTGGCTGAAAGAGCGTTACCGTGAGTTGCCGTGCATTTTAATGAGTTCCGATGTCTCTGAAGAACTCGAAACGCAAGCGTACGACCTCAACGCATTTCGCGTGCTTAGGAAACCTCCGCGTCGTCAGCATCTCATCGATATCATCCATCGTGCTGTCAAGCTATAGTGCAGCGTAGACAAGAGCGTTTTCGAACGGATGTACGAGTTCCGTCTCATGGAGTTCAGCGTTTTTCCTGATAGAATCATTTCTCCACAGGTACTGAAAGCACAGAACGCTGTCGCTCGGATGATGTATAGGAAGAGAGCATGTCGTATCTGCCGTCAGGCGATAGATTCGGTGAAACAATCATGCACTCGATCCGAGGCTAGAGCATCTTTCGAATTGGTTTGCAGGTTCTGCCTCGTGGCGAACAGCATTTTTACTGGAGAAATGCGTTCTTCACGGGCACACGTTAGAGCAAACTGCTCTAGTGCTGTCTGCGAATGAAGAATTTGGGCTATCGAGGCGGGCAATTTGTTGCGGAGAGCACTTCTGAAGTGATTTTGGTGAGTCCTTCTGTGCTGAGGTTACGATTCACTGATGTTTATTGAGAAACGCTAACAATAATTCTGGGATCGCTGTCATTCACTGGGAATAAGGGCACTTTTCTGGTTTTGTGAGAACAGATAAGAAGAAACTACTGGGGAATTCATGGCAGATGTGACAATCCAGGTGGTGCAGGGGCTTGAAGCGGGAGCAATTCTCCGCAAACTGCCTACCCCAATCACAATTGGTCGAGAAGAAGAAAACCTCGTTCAACTCAACGACGAACGCATTAGCCGCTACCACGCCAAAATTCAGGCAAATGAAGACCAATTGATCCTGACGGATTTGCAAAGCACGAACGGGACCCGTGTTAACGGTCACTTCACACGCATGCGAACTGTGCAAGTTGGCGACCAGATAGCCCTTGGACGTTGTCTCTTGGTGATTGGATCGCCAGAAGAACTCGAGCAACTTGGCGATGACCTCTCGATTCCCGACGCCCATGAAACTGTCGGAGACGACCCGGGCGACCTCCCTGAAGCATTTCCTTTAGATCCACCTCAGGCACCAACAGGACTCTCAGCGAATCAGATTGCCGAAGTCGCCACGCTCATCGAATTCATTCGCACTGAAATGCTCACGATCCTCAATCAAATTCAGGACACTCCCGATCACCCAGAAGGTGAAGTCCGCCTGCCAGACGATGCCTGGCATCGTCTGCAAATGCTCCCCCCTCAACTCTCCCGCTACCTCGACGAGCTCATCGAACCCCAGCAAGATTAGAGCATTTTCAATGCTTTTTGTGCCCATGAATTTCACTTTCACGAGTTCATAGGCAGCTTGCCACGAGGCGGAACCTGCAAGCCAATTCGAAAGATGCGCTAATCGAGCCGTTGAATCTCAATGAGTAACGGGATGCGGTATTCGCGATTGGGTTCTCGCTCGACCAGTCGGCCGGTGTAGTTGGCGGAGATTGGGATTCCACGTTTCAGATCGAATCGAATTTTCCCGGTCAGAGAAATTTCACGACGTGGTTCCTCGTTAGCCAGTTCAGATGTGTTCAGTGTCCAGAGTCTTGTTAGTGTCACTTCATTTTTAGTGGTGGAGTTCGGTGCCACATCAACCTGGATCGTGGCATGCAGCTTCTCTTGATGTGGGGTTGAAAATGGAGAAGTGACGGAGGTCGTTGTGGATAACAAGGTGATCTCTCGATGAAACTCTTCCTGCCACTTGTGGGTGGCATCTGGGGGAAGTTGTGGAAACACCCAGGACTCCAGAGATCCGAGCAGGTAAGGAAGTTGACCGTCCGTTGGATTCACCTGACCATTCGAGCCTGAGACTGGACCAGTCGGAGCCTCTTCAGTGAATGGTGAAAACGATCGACCAAATGTTGGGGGAGCGGTCAACGAGAATCGCGAATCATCTGCTTCCGATTCAAACTCACTCGGGAGTGTCGGCAGTTCGACTCCGTCTCGGGGAAGGACTTCATTGATAAACGTTTTGTTGCGTCGTGAAAATGCTGGAAGCCCGGCAGCGTAAGCATCGACCCGAAATGTTGGGGTTCCGGTGTGTGTTCTAGTTTCAGTTGGATATTTTGCTTCGATTTTAACGCGGTACGGATGTTGGTCTCCGCGGACATATTTGTAGTTCAGCTTCTGGACAGGAACGGGAGCGGGAACCGAGGGAGTGGCAGGAGCCTTTGAGTCAATTGGTGGGTCGACTTCCGATACCGGTGGCAAGGCTGGCTTTTGTTTCGGAGAGTTTTTCGGACGCGACTTCTTCTTTGAGTGTTTCGGTTCTGTTGTTGAAGCGACACGCTTCGCAGCTGGTGGTTCCAGATCGCCAACAATGACCTTGGGCGTGAGAGAAGAACTCGCCGATGTCGGCAAGATCGTTAACGCAAAGGCGATCAAGCTGAGTGCATAGATCGTTTGAGACAACCGATGCTGTTTCCGCTTTGGAGTCCGCATGATGTTTTGCATACGCTTGGCTGTCACTTCGAGTGGGCTGAGCCCAACCAGTTCCTTGGAAGGTCGCAGTTGTTGATGCAGTTCCAGCATGTTCAGAAGGCAACGTGCGTAATTAGCTGGCTGACATTTTAATTGTGTGACGACATCGGTATCGCAACACTCTTCTCGGATTCGACGGACTTCACGATTGAGCCAGTAAACAAGCGGATGAAACCACCACAGCACTTGAACAAGCAGTTGCAGCAAGCCGACCAGTGTGTCGCCTCGGCGTAAGTGTGTCATCTCGTGTGCGAGAATCAGCTTGATTTCAGCGATGTCGGTCTGGCTGACAACATGCGACGGCAGAACGACGACCTGATGAAAGAAGCCGCTTGCAAACGGAACAGTCGGATGCAGTGTCACCAGGACTTTAGGTATGTGAAGTAATCCTAAGTCAGCGGAAACCAGTTCGACTGCTTCCAGAAGTTCGTCCGAAGCAGGGACTTGGGTATCTTTGTGGAACCGCAACAGTTGTGCCCGTTTCCCGAGGATGTACCCCAGTAAACTCAGCACACCTGCCAGCCAGATTCCGAACAGGATCTGCCTCCATGGCCACGGTTGCGCTGGCGGAGCAGCTGCGTTTTTTTTGATGGCTGGAGACTCTTTCATCGACCTTGTTACGGCCGAGGAATTTTCGGTGCCGGTGTCGACCGCATCAACTTTCTGGAAGGTTCCAGAGTTGACCGTTTCTACGGGAGTCTCAGGGGCTGTGACTGCCGGTTGACTCTGTCCAACGAAGGGGACCATTTCCCAGAGAATTCCGGTTGGGGAATCCCAGATGGGTGGGAAAATCGCTTTCACTAAAACCAGCAACAGCAGGCCGTATGCGAGATGCGGCGATTTCGGGAGGACATACCGTACGAAGAGGACGACGGCAGGAATCAGCAGCGTGATTTGCCAAAGTTGTCGCCAGAGAGATGTGTCCAGCAGTTCGTTCATCACTTGGAAGTGTTGTCGGATTCTAGGTCATTCAGCATGCTACGAAGTTGGTGAATGTCGTCGCTCTCCAATCCTTGTTCCCGGATTAGATGTTCCACTAGCGGAAGTGTCTCCCCATCAAACAGTCTTCCGACAAAGTCTTTGACAGTTTCCCGGATCACTTGGTTCGGACGGATTTTGGCGGTGTAAACTAAGCTGCGTCCGTTTCGCTTTGAAGAAAGATATCCTTTCGCTTCAAGACGGCGGAGAAATGTTTGGACGGTTTTGTAGTCAATGTCACGCCCTTCCGGGAGGGCTTCCAGGACTTCTCGAACAGTTGCTTTTTGTAGATCCCAGACAATTCTGGCGATCTCCATTTCCGCCTTTGAGAGTGCGGGCCTTTGGCTCATCTCAGACTTTCGCTCAAGGGGTATATGGCTGGTCCATCTTGACTGTCCTGTCTGTTGCAAACCACTGATCTTGCACATCACTTTCTATTGGCGGACAGTCGTAAGTGAAAATTTTACGTCGAGCCATTCCTCATTTCCAGTCCAATCTCAGATTATTCCCATTTCGGAGCAGCCAGGTCTTCGTAATCTTGTCTGTCGAACTCAACAGGAGTTTTTTAGCGCAGGCTTTCTAGAGCAGCTTGCTCTACCGTGTACCCGTGAAGAATGTGTTTCATTAATAAAATTGCTGTCCGCCACAAAGCAGAACCTGTGCACTAATTCGAAAGGTGCTCTAACTATGTAATGAATCACTCACTTTCACGAGATAATACTTGAAGGCCCAGAAGAATTGCTTAAGGAGCGTTTTTATGAGGACGCTGGCTGGCGATATTCCACAGGAGAGTTATTTAAGGTTCTGGTTGTTCAGGGGACTGGCTGTCCAGTTCGGTGATCTGTTTACGGAGGCGTTTCGTTGTGCGGTAGCGAGATTTTCGGAGAGCGCTCTCGCTCATTCCGAGATCTTCAGCGACATGGGCATCTTGCTCACCATTGATGACAGTCCGCCAGAATGCCTGCCAGACGTGAGGTTCTGTGTTTGCTTGAATGATTTCAACCGCTTCGTAAGTTTGTCCCATTTCAAGGAGCCAAACGTCTCCATCATAATTATGGCCATCGATGAGGTCTTCTGGGACCCATTCGATCTCCTGCGCAAGCTCGTCATTCGGGATGGGTGTTTTTGCAACTTCTTCCCAATGGCGAAGGACGACGATTCGAGTAATTCCAAATAGCCAGCCTCGGAAGGAACCATGTTTTTCTCGCGAGTGCCGATATGACTCGATTCGCTGAGTCGCAATCAAGAAGACTTCCTGCGAGGCATCCGAGATGTCGTGTGACTGAAATTGATGCTTCGAGAGAGATTTGATCCACTTGAAGACCAGGTGGCCAAACAGGTGCGTCATGCGCACCCAGGCATCCTCCTTTCCCGATTGAATCCCCAAAATTAAACTCGCTGAAGTCATTCTCGATTCATCTGAATCCATAATCTCGCGATCCATTTTTAAGATTCTCCCTCAAATTATCGGAAATTTGTTGTCGTTCAACTTAACGCATTGTCCTGTCGTTACTTAGAGGGCGAAGCACGGGCGTTAATTTGCCGCGAAATCTCGCGAAATTAGAAATTTTTGTGAGAATTTTGTCTTCTCGCGGGGCGCGCCAGGGAAAAACTTATTGGTGATAAGATTCATTCCTGATTACAAGGGTCTTTGATGGAATGAGTCGGCGGTGCAGGCAAGAGCGAGCCTAACGGGGGCTGTCTCAAGTTTGTGAAAAATTGCAATTTTGAGCCTGAGTACGGCTTCGGCGGGAAAGTTGCCCCTGTCAACGACTTCGCTTGCATCGCAACCATTTTTTCTTCGTTGATTGATTGATAATCGACAAGAGCGTGTTCCATTCGTGAATCGATTTCAGTTCGCCCGAAATCGAGCTTCAGCTTTCGTTCGCTGTTTGACCGCATTGAACTGCGATGCTTTGCGAACTTCGCGATGTTGGTGATTGGTTAATCTGGCTGGAATGTACTACGCGAGGATCTCTTTGGGGTGTCCTTGTTGGTTTGGTCTCGGGCAATCTGGAATACGCTTTGGCATACGTTCCTCGTGGTGCTACGTGAGCCAACGGATTCATGTTTCAGTCTCAAATGGTAAACATGAAGAACGGTTACTCTTACCGATCATAGCAATCTATGAATTCGCAATGAAAGGTGAGTTGAGTTTTTCCAGCTGGGTAAGCACTCAAGTTTATTCAGATTCTTCAAATGCTTGTTGTGCTCGTGATGATCTCTTTTATGAATTCATTGGCTGCTCGCCACAAGGCAGAGCATAAAAATTAAGATCGGATTTATTTTAATGAGATTGAATCTGGTGACGTTTGTCATTTGTTGAAGCAGATCGTCAGCGAGGGATTTTGTGGCGGTTGCATTGTCGAATTCATTTTGAACAGTCACTATGAGGGAGGATTTATTGTTGCGAATTGCTGGCGGATAAGGAACTCTTATGAAATCGACCCCGATCTTTGCATTGTTCATTTTTCAGTTTGTGAGTTCCGTTGTTTTTTCTGCGGAGAGGCCGAACGTTGTCTGGTTGATTTCAGAAGACAACTCGATGCACTACCTGAAGATGTACGATGAGTATGGTGTCGAGACTCCCCGGATTGCGGAACTTGCTCAGAATGGACTGATTTACGATCACGCATTTTCTAACGCTCCCGTCTGTAGTGTTGCTCGGACAACATTGATTACCGGCTGCTACGGTCCTCGGATTGGAACCCAATATCATCGGAAATCTGTGGCTGTGCCAATGCCGGAGGGGCTCAAAATGTTCCCCGCTTACCTACGCGATGCCGGTTACTACACCGCGAATCACAGCAAGACAGATTATAATGCCGTTGAAGGAAAAGGCGTTTGGGACATGTCGTCGAACAAGGCCACATGGCGAGCCCGAAAAGAGGGACAGCCTTTCTTCTATAAACAATCGTTCACGGCAACACACGAAAGCTCGTTGCACTTTTCGAAGCAGCTGATGGCGAATGAAAAGACGATCACCGACCCGGAAACTGTGTTTGTTGCTCCCTATCATCCAGATACCAAAACATTTCGTTACACAAACGCGCGCTATCGAGATCGGATGCAACTTGTCGATCAGCAGATCGGGGCAGTGGTCGATCAGTTAAAAGCAGATGGCCTGCTCGAGGAGACATTCATCTTTTATTTCGGGGACCATGGTGGAGTTCTCCCGCGGGGTAAAGGGTATGCCTACGAAAGTGGGTTACACGTTCCCTTGGTGGTCCGCGTGCCAGAGAAGTGGAAGCACTTGGTCGATGCGGAATTGGGTTCCCGTCAATCTGGATTCGTCAGCTTTATTGACTTTGGCCCAACGACACTGCACCTGGCCGGAGTGAATGTTCCGGAGCAAGTGGATGGTCGGCCGTTTCTGGGTGAAGGTGTCAAGGCTGTGGAAGTAAACAAGCGAGATACCGCGTTCGGATATGCGGATCGATTTGACGAGAAATATGATTTGGTGCGGACCTGGCGAAAGGGGCGTTTCGAGTACATTCGCAACTATCAACCGTTCAATTTTGATGGTCTGCAAAACAACTACCGCTATCGCATGTTGGCGTTTCAAGAGTGGCGGGAGCTCTATCAGGCAGGCAAACTGAATGATGCTCAACGGGCGTTCTTCGAACCGCGACCTGTTGAGTTGCTCTACGATGTGGAGGCTGACCCGCATGAGGTTCACAACCTTGCGAGCGATCCTCAATACGCTTCCGTTTTGAAAGAGATGCGAAGTGAGCTCTCTCTGTTTGTTTCTGATCTGCCCGACCTCAGCTTCTATCCAGAAAGTTATCTTGCTGAGGCCGCTTTCGAAAACCCTGTTGAGTTCGGTAAGAAGCGGCAAAAGCAAATCGCTCGGCTGGTGAAGATTGCAGACCTGAGTTTACTTCCTTTCTCCAAAGCCAAACCAGAACTCGTGAAGGCGCTGGAAGCAAAGAATCCCTGGGTGAAGTATTGGGGATTGATCGCATGCAGTTCGTTTGGTGAAGAGGCCAAAGAGTTTGCGCCCATTGCGATTGAGTTGGCAAAGAATGATTCGAACCGGTTAGTACGGATTCGGGCCGCCGAGTTCCTGGGATTGATCGGCGCAGCGGACCCGCAAGCAACGTTTCGGCAAGCGCTGAAAGAGACTGACTCCGGCATTGAAGCGGGTCTCATTCTGAACTCTCTCGTGTTGTTGCGAGATGGTAAACCGGGTTATGAGTTCGAAATTGATAAGTCGCTGTTTCAGCCAAACGTGTTGGAAAACGACACCGTCGCGCGACGTCTCGAGTATCTTGCGGATTAGATCCCTTTGCTCGACCGCATGCCCGTGGAGACGGAATTTCCGCGAGTCGTCAAATCATGGCTTTTTATAGTTGTTCATAGCTGCGGTGTTTTCCATTTTGGAATACCTGTCGATTCCTGCTGTTTTTTGAACTGCACGTGGAACGGTCGGTATGGCAACATTTCGGCTTTTTCGTTGACCATCATCGGAACTGTTTTCTTCCACCACTGATCGTAACGATTCAGTAATCGTTCGACGATTTCAGGATACTCTTCTGCGACGTTTTTTGTTTGACCGGGATCTTTTTGCATATCATACAGCTGGTCTCTGCCAACCAGACGAAAGCGTTGACTGCGAACAGCAAAGTCTTTCCATTGATGCTCATTCGGATCGACTCCGGTTTTCCAGCGACCTTTGTGGCTAAACAGAAGTCGATTCTTCCATTCAGATTTTGGGTTCTCGATTAATGGGAGCAAGTCCCTCCCTTCGACTTGACCTTCCGGATTTGTTGCTCCAGCGAGGCTGACGAGAGTCGGGAACAGATCGATATGTGCAGCGATCCGATCGATATCCTGGTCTGCCGGAATTTTTCCATTCCAGCGAATGAAGAATGGAACGCGAACACCTCCTTCATCAACAGAGCCTTTCAATCCTTTCATGTTTGCATTGTACGGAAATAGTTCGTCACCACCTGCGGTTGTGCCAATCTGTTTTCCAAGCCGTCCCGAGCCTCTGCCGGTCATACCGTTGTCCGACATAAAGATGATAACGGTCTCGTTTGCGAGGCCCCATTCGTCAACTTTGTTTAAGAGCTGCCCAACGTTTTCGTCGATGTTTTCAATCATCCCGTAAAACCCGGCTTCGTCTTCTGTGAAGCCCATGTCGATGAACCGTTTGGCGTTTTCGGGAGGAGCGATGAATGGTCCATGAGGAGCATTCGTCGTGATGTAAGCAAAGAATGGGGCATCTTGCTCTTTGACTTCTTTGATCCAACCGAGTGCAGCAGTGAAAAAGATGTCCGTGCAAAAACCTTCTGTCTGTAGGAATGATCCGTTCTGCTTGATGTACGGGTTGAAATATTTGTTTCCCGGAGCGTCGGCGCAACTGCAATCGTAAGCTTGTCCGATTCCTCCGGCGCCATGAATGAATGCCTCATCGAAACCGCGATTGTGCGGTTGATACTCATCTTCATCACCGAGATGCCACTTTCCGAAAATTCCGGATGTGTAGCCAGCTTGTTTCAGCACCTGCGGGAGAGTCGTTGCGTTGAGGGTCATTCTCTCACGCTCAAGAATTGTGTGAGTCACGCCGTTTCTCATTGGGTGTCGACCGGTCATCAGGGCGGATCGCGTGGGGGCACAGGTGGGAGCAACGAGAAAGTGGGTGAAGCGAGTGCTCTGATCGTACAGCTTGTCCATATTCGGAGTGCGAATCCATGAATGTCCATGTTTGCCGACAGGGCCGAATCCTTGGTCGTCTGTGATCACCAGAATGATATTTGGCTTCGAACCCGATAGCTCAGCGGCCTGAGTGAAACCTTCAAGTCCGGCGACGAAGGCTAAGAATCCAAGGAGCAGAGTCGTCCATCTCATGGAGTTGTCCTGATTTTAGAATGTGACTGTCGAGCAGAATTCGGGATTCATTTCCCGCATGAAACGTTCACATGTGATCAGAATCGTAATCAAAATGCTGACGAAATGTCGAACCCCTTCAGGAATGCGACCTCCCCGGAGTACGGTGGCAAGGAGTGTGGGGAAGTGGTTGGACAGGTTGCCCTCGTGAACGACGTCAGAGGCTCTTTTCGTAATTTCTCGGATCGTAAACTGTGGAATCTTCCCGGCTTGAGCATCCGACGGACTTCATATTGACCCAAAACCGGGCATTTTGGATAGTGTGGCGAGAAAATTGCGAATTCATGCGGCAAGGAGGCTGCACAATGCGACGTTGGGGTACAAATTTTATTATCGTTTTGTATCTGGGATCTCTCTGTTACGGGCTCTCAGTCCATGCCCTGAAGATCAATGTTTACGACCACTTGGCAAATTATTTCGTCGTTTGGGATATGTATTGTGGCTGGGGCTGTTTCGAGAAACGTGTGCTTCTGATCGCAGAGGGTGAGAGCGGAAACCTGTACGATGTCTCTCCTCCGTGGAAGCCGATCAAGCCTTATGGGTCTGCCGAGCGACACGACTACGATTCGTGGGGATTCTACTCGGGAAAAGTGGCAGCCAACACTCTCCGGCATACTGATCATGAGCCGATCACCCGCGTATTGCTCGTCGAGCAGTTGTGGTCAAAGAAATACAACATCCCCGATTCAATGTGGGCGCGGCAATTCGACGAGCCCAAAGATCCGCGAGTCTACTACTACGTGCGGACAAAATTTGATCCAGAGGGAGCCGTCGTTGATCGGCATTATGACTGGCAAGCGAATTTGGCTTACCAGTCACTCGTCGACAATCCGGTACTGCGAACAACGATTGCTCAGTCGCGTCCTTTCATTGTTGACGATCGACCGTATCAGCCCAGTCGAAACTATATCCAGCAAGTCTCATTCGAACAGACTGACTCAGTAGATCGTTAAACCGAAGCGTCAATTTTCGATATACGGTGATCGCTCTCTACATTCTTGATACTCGCCCCCTAGCCCCTAGAACAACGGCCTGAACGGGCGCACAAGGCTCGACCATGAACGAACAACATCAGTACTCAAAGCGTTCTGGAATCGTGAACCATTTTCGAGAGTGGTTTTACGCGAAGGAAGTTCCCTATTCGCTGGCGCTCGCAAGGATTTTTGTTCCGCTGGCGATGTTGTTTGCGGTCATCCCTCGTTGGCCGAACGTTCGAGAGATGTATTCATCAGATGGAGCCCCTGCTCCGTTCTGGGAAAATTATGGGATGACAGACTTTTTGCCGATCTTCTCGCCTGAAATCGCGATGGGTCTGTATACAGCGATGGTTTTTCTTTGTCTGGCAGTTTGTGTCGGCTGGAAAACTCGTCTTTCACTTGTTGCGTTGTCAGCGCTTGTCGCCTACTTCGGATTGCTTGATGCATTGGGGACGCTCACGAAATATACGATCTTCGCCTGCCACACTTTTGTGCTGCTTTCATTTTCTGAATGTGGCTCCGTGTGGTCGGTTGATGCCTGGATAAAAAAACGGAAATCAGGTGAGCCAGCCAGCCTGGAAGCTGAGGTTTGGCCACAGCGATTGATCCAGCTGCTCGTCGGATTTGTCTACCTTGGATCTGCAGTCACCAAAACTCAAACGCATGGATTCTTCAGCGGAGATCAAATGTTTTACTGGTCGCTGACGAATATGAATTTCCATAATCCACTGGGAGAGTGGATGACTGGATTCCCTGCGTCTCTGGTCCTCTTTGGGTACTTGGCTGTGATTTGGGAAGTTCTGTTTCTCTTCCTCGTCTGGAAGGATCCTGCCCGCCGCATCTTACTGGCCTTTGGGCTTCTGTTTCATGCGATGACATTTTTCATGCTCGGATTGCTGGTTTTTCCGTTGCTGTTTTTTGCTGTCTATTTCGTCTTCCTGAAGGAATCGGAAGCAAAGAGGATTGGAACATTTTTCCAGTCGCTGCTTCCCAAGTCGCCGCAGTTTGCTGAACGGATCTCACTTGCGCAGATTACCTCCTGGCCAGCTTTTGGAGTTGTTCTTCTGGGAATGTCTCTCTTCTCTATTGCCGCAGAGAGAAAAATGGACGTCTATTCTGAGAACGGACCGAACGGGCGGATCGTCTTGCAGCCGCTGACTCAGGAAGCTGTCGCTGAGATTACACAAGACGACCGTTCAATGGCTGTCGAAGATCAACTCTTCTCAATTGATATGGGGACAACAGTTGCCGGTGGGTATGTCATCAATCCGCGGAATACGTTTCAGACAGGCGAAACTGTTTTTATGCAGGCGCGATTACTTCACCCTCACAGCGACTTGTGGGTTGAGTATACTTTGCGCGACTCCCAGAACCGCGTTGTTGCAAGGGAAGGGAGCATTGCCCCCCGTGAAGAACTCCGCGTGACTTTCAAAGTTCCGATCAGTCAGGATTGGCCCTCTGGCGAATATCGATTGTCGGTCGCTGTTAATACGAAGCCCAGCCTTGGTAGAACTATTCACATCGTCAATCCGTCTCGGTAAACGGATTCTCTTCGTGCTGGCCATTTTCATTGTGAATCGCAGCTGACAAGAGACGACGCTTGTGGAGAGTGGACCCTCCGGACACTTGCCGGAGGCGAAATGTTAAACTGCTGGAATCGGTGACGATCCTCGTTCTTTGCGATCTCAGACAAGTTTCGCTTTGATTCACATTGATGAATGATTAAGCTCATGGATGTACACAGATTGTTTTCCCCAACGAAAATTAGAACCAGTCCGGAAAGTCTTTGATTGCTCACCTTTCTCTGTGTTTGAGAGAGCGAGTTCAGGCTGCAGGATCAGTTCTAAAGTTGAGTCAAATCGATGAATGAGCCGACCCCCATCCTTGAAGTTTATCAGGTTGGTCCGACAACGATTGTCGGCTTCGGTGGACGGGATGTCCTCGACAATGTCAACGTGGCGGTTTGCCGGGAAGAAATTCTCGCTCTGATCGAGAATGTTGAATGCGAAACACTTGCCTTCGATCTCACAGGCGTCACGCTGTTACCAAGTGGGCTTCTCGGGTTATTGACATCAATCACGCAGCAGGCAGTGAATGTCCAACTCTATAATCCCTCTGACGACATTCAGGAAGTGCTCGAAACAACCAGGCTGAATACACTGATGGAAGTGAAAATGGTCGAGATCCCGAAAGTTGATGACTAGAGCAGTCTGCTCTACCGTGTGCCCGTGAAGAACGCATTTCACCAGCGAAACTGCCATCCACCACGAGGCAGATCGTCAAGACTGACATTGGAATTGCTCTATCGTTGATACCAGACGATGAGCTTTTGGAGGTCTCCCATCTGGGCAATCGTGGTCACTCGCTTTCTTGAGCCCCAGGTACCAAGCACTGGGGAATAGCCATGTTGATGGTCCACAATCTGTAAGGCTTCCCGGACATCTTCGGCGTTGATCTTCGAGCGTGCATGTGTCACCGCTCTCCATCGGGCAATCCACAGAGTTGCAGGGAAGACGAGCATTAAAGCGTGTAAACCGTCAATCAGATTGATGTTGTAATAAGCTGGGCCACAGAAGTGCATCCCCTGAATTTTCACACGAAAATAACGGGTGAAAAGTTCTTCAGACTCTTCAGAGAGCTTTCCGAATGTCCCCTCCAGAGCTTCGAACGGGACCTCATTAAGGTCAGGGTGAAGTTTCGGTAGCAGCCCGGTTCCCGAACTGAGTTGTGTGGCGGATTTCAATTGCTTCAGGCGTCCACCTGCCGATGTGTCCATCGATGCAAATGTATCCTTGCGGGCGTACTGCCCTGCCAGGAGTCGAAATTGCATCAGAGCCACTTTGGAAGGCGGGTGAGGTTCTGGAATTGTTGGAACCTCCTCGGGAGCCGCAGCTGTCAGTAAGTTGAGGAGTTCCTTCAGGCGTTCTCCGCGAATGTTTTTGAAGTTCGTTTTTTGGATCAGATCGATCCAGAAATACGTTCGCAACAATTTCAGCGCTACCGGCCTCTTTTCATCTGCCAGGGATTCATCGAGAGCGTTTACGACGTCGAGCGTTTCCTCCCAGGTGAGTTGAACTTTGTTTGTGAGCTTGGGGGCTGCGGATTGTTTGCGACCTTCCGGAACAACCAGTTCAGCGATTTCGCGAACTTCCTTGTTTTGGCGGGTGATCGATTTTCCGAGGTTTTGCGTCACGCTCGGGCAACTGAACCGTAAGCTGACAGAGATGTCGTTCCCTTTCGGGTGAAACGCGTAAGGGTAAATTCGACAGGCGAGCGGCTTGGCCTTCTCGCCGAATTTTCCGTGAATCCGACATAGCCCCTGTTCATCAAGGAAGACGCATGAACCATCTTCCTGCTGGGCAAGGCGATGTTTTTTCTTACCGATCAGGCTGCGCTCGGTGACAATCGTTTCCATGTTGTCTGGAATTTCGTTGGATGCTGCCCAATTTTGCGATTCGATTCGCTCTTTTTCCTCTTCGGTGATAAAAATTCCATGCTGTTTGCAACAGCCACTACAGTTGTGACAGTTCCAGTTTTGGATGGTCGGAAGTTCCAGTTGCAATCGTGGCATGAAATTTCGATAGTCGCGACGTGATGAATTGGGTATCCTTATAGTGATAGAGTTTAACTGAGGTGGAGAAGAGAGCGAACCAACTCGCCAGGTTGGTGTCAATTACTTGGCTCAAGTTCTTCACTCAAGTTGATTGTTGATATTTTAGAACTGATCCTGAAACCTGAAATTGCCCTCTCAAGCATTGAGGAAAGCGGTGATTCCAGAGGTTTTCGGACTGATTCAAGTCTCATTGATGTCCTGCATTTTGATAAGAAAGCCAAATTCTTGGGAGAACCACAACGCGACAAGTTGAAAGTCCAATCTCGTAAATGTGTGATCGTCGCCGTGATCGATCCACTTTCCGGCCGCAGCCGAGAACGAGCTTTCGATGAAATGGAAGGTCTGGTGACGACCGCAGGTTCCGAAGTTGTCGGAAAGATTTTGCAGGTTCGAGACAAACCGGATGCCGCGACTTATATCGGCAAGGGGAAGCTGCAGGAGTTGAAGGATTTGATCGGCGTCACAGAAGCCGATCTCATTGCATTTGACGCAGATCTCTCTCCATCGCAGGGGAAAAAAATCGAGGAGGCCACGAAAACTCAGGTTGTCGACCGGAGCGAAGTGATTCTCGACATCTTTGCGACACATGCCCGATCTTACGAATCAAAACTGCAGGTTGAGCTTGCACAGCTCCTGTACTTGCGGCCCCGCCTCACACGCATGTGGACTCACCTTGAACGAATCAGTGGTGGGATTGGCAGCGGAAAAGGTCCGGGGGAGAAACAGCTGGAAACAGACCGTCGATTGGTTGACCGGCGGATTTCCGAACTCCGACGCAGGCTGGAAGATGTGGTTGAACGGCGCGAACGACAAGTCGCAGCCCGGACTCAGCACATGACGGTCTCTTTGGTCGGATACACCAATGCCGGAAAGAGTACCTTGATGAATGCCTTGACCGGCGCAGAGGTCTACACCGCTGACAAACTCTTCGCAACGCTTGATACACGTACTCGGAAATGGACCCTCCCCAACTGGGGGAGTGTGCTACTGAGTGATACGGTCGGTTTCATTCGGGACCTGCCTCACCATTTGGTGGCGTCATTCAAGTCGACGCTGTCCGAAGCACGTTATGCAGATCTGCTTCTGCATGTCGTCGATTGCGCTCATCCTGATGCCGCCGATCAGATTGAAACTGTGAATCAGGTTCTAAACGACGTCGGTGTTGATAGCGACGATCCGATTCTCGTTCTCAATAAGATCGATGCTGCTGAAGATCGCGCAAAAATTGATGTTCTGCGAGCTAAGTATCCGACGTCAATTTCGGTCAGCGCTAAAGAGCAGATCGGTTTCGATAAGCTTCGGGAGGCAGTCTGTTCTCGATTGGCGGATGGATATCTCGACGCGCGTGTTGAAGCTCTTGCCGGAAATGGCAAAGTACACGCGTTTCTCTCTGAGCATGCTGAAGTTGTGAATACGGAATACGAAGACAGCAACGTGGTCTACGAATGCCGGATCCCGAAGCGGTTCGCCTATGGCCTCACACAGGCGGGGGCGAACGTGACGAACATGGATGGTTCACCAATTGAGGACGAGTCCGAAGATCAATGGTAAGCGGGCCGTCCAGTGTGGGCGACTCATTTCACTGCGGCTCGTCTTTTTTGAGCTGGTTTCTGGCTGAATGACTGAGTCATCGGCGGTTTTTGATCATCGCATCGTCGTCTGTGTAGAGTTGCATCTTGGGAGGCTTCGGCGTTACGGTAGAAATGAGTCTCCGTCAACGAAAAAGTTTTTCCAGTCATGCAGGTCTATGCCGATGCGTTCACTCTACTGTTTTCTGGCTGTTGTACTCTTGCTCGGCACCCTTACTGCCGAAGAGACGTTGCCAACTGTTTTCAAAGATGACTTCGAAAGCGGAGTCGAAAACTGGAAACCATCTGATGTCAAAAAATGGAAAGTGACTGAAGAGAACGGCAATCACGTCTATCATCTGCTCGGGAAGAGTGACTATCAGCCGCCTCATCGGAGTCCTCATAGTCTTTCGTTGGTGAAGGACGTAGTGGTTTCTGATTTTGTTTTTACAGCAAAGGTGAAAACGCTCCAGTCTTCGAGAGCCCATCGAGATATGTGTCTCTTCTTTGGTTATCAGGACCCGGCGAATTTTTATTACGTCCATTTGGGAGAAAAGACTGATCCTCATGCCAATCAAATTTTCATTGTGAACGACGCACCACGCATCAAGATCAGCGAAAAGACGAATGATGGAACTCCCTGGAAAGATGAAACCTGGCATCAGGTCAAAGTGGTTCGCCGAGTTTCTGATGGATTGATTGAAATCTACTTTGACAACATGGAGCAACCACAAATGGTTGCTCACGATAAGACATTCACATGGGGCCAGGTTGGTTTGGGATCATTCGACGATTTGGGGCAATGGGACGATGTCCAACTTCAAGGGAAAACTGTGACCCCGCCAATACAGCCGTAGTGTTCTGTTGAAACTGGTTCAGACCAGAAAGACCAGGAAAATAGTTCGCATCCATCAATTACAAAAATCAAACTAAGGATATTCCAATGGTGAAAACCGCCTCGACGATGATGCCTCTCGGGAGCGACGCTCCAGCATTCTCGTTGCCCAATATCGACGACAGCGTTGTTTCTCTATCAAATTTCAATGAGAAGCCCGTGCTGGTCATCTTTATGTGCAACCACTGTCCCTTTGTGATTCATCTCCGTGAGGCACTTGCAGCCTTTGGAAAAGAATATCAGGGGAAAGGCCTGAACGTGATCGGGATCAGCTCGAATGACGTCGAGAACTATCCGCAGGATGGCCCCGATAAGATGAAAGAGGAAGCTGCGAGTGCAGGATACACTTTCCCGTATCTGTACGATGAGACCCAAGAGACTGCCAAGGCTTATGGTGCTGCCTGCACGCCTGACTTTTTCCTCTTTGATCAAGATCACAAACTAGTCTACCGAGGACAGTTTGACGACAGCCGTCCACAATCGGGGATTCCCGTCACTGGGGCTGACCTCCGTGCCGCTTGCGATGCTCTGCTCGCCGGCGAGCCTGTTGTCGAGGACCAAAAACCGAGCATCGGCTGCAATATTAAGTGGAAAGAAGGAAACGCTCCCGACTATTTCACCGGGCAGGCAACTGCTTAATTGAGTGCACTATTTGAGTACGCAGTTGAGTGCCTGGTTCGCGGTGTGCTCAATGATGAAGCAGATCACTCAGGGTGCGATTCAGCGCACCCTGAGCCCGTGCTTTACAATATTGTTCAGAGCTCATTATGTTTCAGGGTAATTAGAACTGATCCTGAAACTTGAAATTGCTCTCTCAAACGTTGAGGTAAGTGGCTATTCCAGAGGTTTTCGGAGTGGTTGTAAATTGCCGGGACTGATTCAGATAAGACCATGAACGACGAACCGAGTTCCAATTTTTCTGATCGAAAGATGACTTCCGGGGCTCAGCGGATTCTGACGCAAATCCGTCGCCGTGCCGCAGAAAACAAACAGGATCGCCTGCCACTGTATGAATGGCTGGTGCAGGAACTTCTCGGTGAAGAAAACCGAGCGACTGAGGTTCTGGATCTCCCGACCTCAACGCTGGGGGCATTGCAAAATCACTTCAGCTCGGACTTCTCTGCCTCCGAGTCACTTGTCTTTTTTGAATGGCAGCTCACGCTATTACGCCATGCTGATCGTTACGCGATTCTCAGTTCTGTCGAAGCAGTGACCGGGACGGAACATCTGTTGATTTCTGCCATGGAGTTGGACTCTTCGACTCGTGAAGCCTTCGCTGAGCATGGAGTTCAACTCGAAGATCTTGTCGAGAAAATTGCTTTGCCCGACCCGGAGATTGGAATCGATCTCGAAGATGAAATTCAGGTGAAACCGGCAGGCGTGGGTGTTGTTGATGAGCCAACTCTTTTTCGCATTCTCGATGCTTCTGCAAATCGATGCCGGGAAGGAATGCGTGTGGTCGAGGACTTTGTGCGGTTCGGTTTAAATGAATCGTTTCTGTCTCGCGAACTCAAAGGACTCCGGCATTTGGTGACGGAGACTCTCAGACACCTTTCGCAGGAAAAGTGGGTGACTTGCCGAGACACTTTGAATGACGTTGGCACGACCACTTCGACACCTTCTGAAGCATACCGGGGGACGCCGGTTGATGTTCTTCGTGCGAGCATGAAGCGGATCGAAGAAGCTCTGAGGAGCTTGGAAGAATACAGCAAGTTGATTGATGCTGATCTCAGTCAACGTTTTGAGCAGTCGAGGTATCGATTCTATACCATTGAAAAAGCGATCGAGACCAATTTCAACAGCCGTGAGCGGCTCAAGAATCGGCGGCTGTATCTTTTGGTGACTGCAGAGGATTGCCGGTACGGGCTGGAAACGACGGTCCGTGATTCCATAGCCAAGGGTGTCGACATTGTTCAGCTGCGAGAGAAGCGGCGGACTGACCGAGAGTTGCTCGAAATGGGAAAGCGAGTTCGCGAATGGACTTATGAACAAGAGGCTTTGTTTATCATGAATGACCGTCCCGATTTGGCAGCCGCCTGCCACGCGGATGGTGTTCACTTAGGGCAGGATGACCTTTCTGTCAGTGACGCCCGCAAGATTGTCGGTTCTCGAATGTTGGTCGGGATTTCTACACACAACATTGAACAGGCAAGAGAGGCGATCTACGCGGGGGCCGATTATCTTGGAGTCGGGCCGACATTCCCTTCACAAACAAAAGAGTTCACTGACTTTGCTGGTTTGGATTTCTTGAGAGAAGTCGCTGCCGAAACCAATCTTCCGTGGTTTGCGATTGGTGGAATCGATCTCTCAAATTTAGGATTGGTTTTTGAGGCAGGTGCTGCCCGAATTGCTGTGAGTGCAACGATTTGCGCCGCTCCGGACCCGCGGGGGCGGACCCGGGAACTTGCAAGTCGGCTCTTCACAAACGCCGAAAACAATGTGAAAATGTGACGTGCGCTACAGACCACATCTGTAGTTGAGTCGATAATAACTCAAGTAGAGAGATCTCGCCTCGATCTGAAAGATCAGGTAAGATGATTTGTTGCAGCGACGGCTTGACTGAGTGGCTGAACAGGCCATTTCGGTCCACACGATTCAGAACATACAATTTACAACGCCAATACAACGCAAACTTTGCGGACCACCCCCAAGCTAAGTTTGATGGAGTCAGTATTCTGATTCCCTATTCTTGAGGATATTTCACGATGCGATTCATTTTGACATTCGCGTTCTCTGTGCTTTTGCTCGGTGTTTCAGTTGAAGCGCAGAACTTCGGAGACCTCTTCGAAACGAATCAGGTCAAGCCTGCATTCCAGTTGGATGAGGCTGGAGAACCTGAAGTTTCAGCAGTTCTCAAGAAAGGCGAAAAGGCAGGCGTTGTCGTTTTCGAACTGAAACTGACGATCCCGAAAGGGGCCAACAGTTATTCGCAGGACAAAGATTTTGCAAAACCGACCGTGATCACTTTGAAAGATCTCGGTGGCTGGACTCCTTTGGATGATGCGTTTAAGCCGAACCCTAAACCGAAGCGTTCGTTTGACGAAGTCTTTGGAAAAGAAGTTGAAAAGCTCGTTGGAACGACAACATTCAGCCGTCGCTTTTTAGCTCCACAAGGGGCTGATGTGACAACGGTATCATTCTCCGGAAAGATCGATTTCCTGCTCTGTGACCAGGGAAGTTGTACACCGAAGTCGAACTCATTTGTTGCCAAATACAGCGAAGAAAAGAAGGGCGGAGCCGAGAAAACTCTCACATTCGAAGAGTCTGCTCCCACTGTGCCTGCACCTGATTCATCGGCCCCCGATTCAACTGTCGAACCGACTTCCGCAGAGACGGTTTCAGAGGCGGCGTCGGGTTCGGCATCAGGTGTTGCGGAAACGGATTATAAGGTCGGATATCAAATCACCCCGACACGTCTGGTGGGTGGAGAAACTGTCGAGGATCCAGTTCGGCTGCAGTTTCAATTGTCGCCTGTGAATGCTCAGGCAGGAGAAGATGTTGAACTCCAGGTGACGATGAAACTGCTTGAAGGCTGGCAGACGTATGCTCTGACTCAAGCTGAAGGTCAACTTGAACGTCCAACGAAAATCTCGATCTCGAACGTGACCGGTATGGAGCCAACCGGAGAGTGGTCTTCAATTCAGGAACCGGAACTTCACGAAACATCTGTCGGGAAAGCTTTTGCACATTACGAAAGCGTTACATGGACCCAAAAGTATCGTGTGACTAATCCCGAAGATATTGGAGTCGCGGGAAAGATTACCTATCAAATTTGCAAAACATCTTGCCTTGCCCCGCTGCCTGTTGAGTTCTCACTTGGGACTGCTCAATCCGAAATCCATATCGCCTTGGCATCTTCACCAACTCTGACTGTTGGTCTGAGTGACGTTGCCGAGATTCAAGCACCTCCGGTCCCCACGGGAGAGAAGGACATCGACATGTTCGCCGTTGACACTGAAGGGGAAATTACCTCTTTGGGTGTTGCGTTGCCGCTGGCATTTATTGGCGGATTGCTGCTGAACTTCATGCCCTGTGTCTTGCCCGTTTTGGCAATTAAAATTCTGAGTCTGGTTCAGCAGGCAGGCGAAAGTCGTTCGCGAATTTTGACCTTGAATCTCTCTTATACCGCGGGAGTGATGCTGGTCTTTCTGTTGCTTGCTGTTGTTTCCGCAGCCATCGGTTGGGGAGGCCAATTTCAGAATCGAACGTACACAATTCTGATGAGCATTATCGTCTTCTCGATGGGCTTGAGTCTCCTGGGAGTTTTTGAACTCCCAATCCCCGGACTGGTCCCTTCAGCGAATGATCATAATGAAGGACTGATGGCCGCCTTCAACACCGGGATTGTTGCGACGCTGCTGGCAACTCCTTGTACAGGTCCATTTATGGGTGTTGTCATCGCGTTTGCTGCCAGTCAACCGACAGCAATTAACTTCCTCATCTTTGGCCTGATGGGGCTGGGGATGGCGTCTCCCTATTTAGTCGCTGGCTTCTTCCCGCAAGTCGTCAACTGGTTGCCACGCCCAGGAATGTGGATGGTCCGGTTCAAGCAGTATGCCGGGTTCGTCCTCATGGGGACTGTCATTTGGCTGATGAACGTTTCACTCGATGCAGCCACGCACGTCCCGCTGCTCATCCTGTTGTTAGGGGTCGCAGTCTTCCTGTGGATGATTGGCCTTGGAACAACATCTGGGAAAGCGATGTTTGGCAAGCCACTCGTCTATGCTTCGCTGCTTGCGGCTCCATTGATTGCTTACGGAATTTACGATATCCGAAGCACTCCTGAGAGCTCTGCGGAAGCTCGTGTTGCTGAACTCACCGGAGAGACATCAGGCAAGCCTGTCGATATCGACGAAATGCCTTGGGAGCCCTTCTCTGAAGCCCGCATGATCGAGCTTCGACAACAGGGGAAACCGATGTTAATCGACTTCACAGCCGATTGGTGCGGAGTCTGTAAGTCAAACGAACTCTGGGCATTGAATCGCAAACCGACCGTTGAATTTGTTCGCAAGCACGGGATCACGCCGATGGTCGCGGACTACACGCAGGAGGATGCAGAAATTCGTAAATGGCTCCAGAAGTTCGGAGTGCAATCGGTTCCACTTGTTGTCATTTTTCCTGCGGACATTGAGCAAAACGCAACGGCAATTCCCGGGCCATACACCATGGACGGAATTATCAACTACCTGTCAGATGCAGTGAATGTAAAGAAAACGACTGTCGCCCAAGATGAGGTCGACCAGAAAACTTTGTAGGTTCGGTCAATCTTTGACTGTCGTTTTCGTCTGAGGTCGTACGGATCAGGCTGCCCACCATCCACCGTTGACATGGAGAGTTTGTCCGGTGATGTATGAGGAGAGGTCGCTGCACAGGAATAAAATTGTGGAAGCAATCTCTTCCGGCTCGCCGAACCTGTTGAGTGGAATCTGTTCGAGCATTTTCTGACGTGCCGCGTCCGGGATCGATTCGCCCATTTCTGTCAGGACGACTCCGGGAGCGACGGCATTGACGTTGATACCTTTGCCAGCCAGTTCACGGCTGAGAACCTTCGTGAGTGTGATCACGCCCGCCTTTGCAGAGGCGTAATTGGCCTGCCCGTAAAATCCAATAACTCCTGATATCGAAGCCATATTGACGATCCGTCCCCCCTTCTCCAGGTAAGGGGTGATAGACTGGCTGGCGCGAAAGACTGCCGACAGGTTGGTTTCGATGACGGTGTCCCATTCATCGTCTGTCATGTTCTTGATGCTCCGGTCTCGGAGGACCGCAGCGTTGTTTACCAGGAAATCGATCCGGCCAAACTTCTCTTTCGTCTGATCGTAAAACTGTTTCATCTCTGAACGGCTTCGGACATCAGCGGGAGCAATGAATCCGTTGTCGCCCCACTCTTCTGCCAATTTTGTGGCTCGTCCCCGGCTGATTCCATCTGCGTCATCAAAGTAGTTGACTGCGACCTGTGCACCCGCATGTTTAAGCATGGTTGCTGTCGCCTTGCCGAGTCCTTGAATTCCCCCAGTGACGACCGCTACCTTGCCTGACAAATCAATTGAGATCATTGATGTACGTTTCCTTCTGAGAATTACCCACGCGCAAACCGAGATGAGATCGGGTTCACCTGTCAAAAATGGCATCATATCAAAGTTGTCCAGAGTTGTCGGAGGTGATTTCCTGATTCGTCGAAGACTTTTCTTGCAACGAGGGTGTTTTGAGAAGTCCGGGCAGATTATCCTCTGGAAGTTCCGTTCAGTTGATTGTGAAACAGAGACCTGTTTGACAGGACGAACGGAGAAAATTGCCAAGTCCGTGGAGTAAAATTATGGCGGAGAACGCCCCGCTTGTTGGGATCATTATGGGAAGCAAGTCCGATTGGGAGACGATGCAACCCGCGGCGGACATGCTGAAAGAGTTTGGTGTCGAACATGAATGTCGAGTTGTCTCTGCACATCGGACTCCCGATTGGATGAACGAATATGCAAAGACTGCGGAAGAACGCGGGCTGGAAGTGATTATCGCTGGAGCAGGTGGGGCGGCTCACCTGCCTGGGATGGTCGCCTCTCAAACTGTCCTCCCTGTGTTGGGAGTCCCGGTCAAAAGTCGAGCACTGAACGGGCTCGATTCGCTACTGTCGATCGTGCAAATGCCTGGCGGAGTTCCGGTCGGAACACTTGCGATCGGTGATGCCGGAAGTAAAAACGCAGCTTTGCTGGCGATTCGAATTCTGGCGAACTCGCGTCCCGAACTGCGTGAAAAACTTCGTGCGTTTCAGAAAGAACAAACAGAGAGCGTTCTGGAGAACTCGGAACTATGCTAAAGCAGATTTCTCCCGGTGCGACGCTGGGTGTTCTTGGAAGTGGTCAACTCGGACGGATGTTTGCTATTGAAGCACGTCGCCTGGGGTATGGCGTTCATGTCTTTTCCCCAGATGAAAAGACACCGAC
The DNA here is from genome assembly GCF_048270125.1 of Thalassoglobus sp. NCBI lineage: Bacteria > Pseudomonadati > Planctomycetota > Planctomycetia > Planctomycetales > Planctomycetaceae > Thalassoglobus > Thalassoglobus sp. The sequence goes on from NZ_JBLWTN010000009.1 coordinate 141,773, forward strand.
AGGAGCCGTTGCGGATCGCGAGTGGACTGCCAATTACGACAACTTCGACGCGATCGACGAATTCGCGAGAAGTGTTGATGTGGTGACACTCGAATTCGAGAACGTGCCGACTGCTGCCCTCAATCAAATTGAAAAGTTTGTTCCGGTCCGTCCGGGGCCGCAGGTTCTTGAAGCAGCCCAGAATCGAATCAAGGAAAAGTCTTTGATGCGCAGCTTCGGGCTTCCAACAGCTCCGTTTGCCGCCATTGACTCTTTGGAAACCTTGACTTCCAAACTTGCTGAATTCGGTGGAAAAGGAATATTAAAAACGGCCAGCTGGGGGTATGACGGAAAAGGTCAGCAGATGGTGACCAGCGATGCCGATCTGGCGACCATTTGGGAGCAGTACGCAGGCAACGAAACAATTCTGGAAGGCTTCATCGACTTCTCTCGTGAACTTTCGATTATTGGAATCCGAGATGCGAACGGAAATTTTGACTGTTTCGATCCGTTCTTGAATCACCATGCCAATCACATTCTGGATGTTTCGTTAGCGGGGCCAGGGCTGTTTCGTCCGAAAGTGATTGAAAGAGCGAAGGAGATTGTGCGAACGGTGATGGACTCACTCGATGTGGTGGGCGTACTCTGTGTGGAACTTTTTGAAACTAGCGGTGATGACCTGCTCGTGAACGAAATTGCTCCGCGACCGCATAACTCAGGGCACCTCACCATCGATGCCAGCTACTGTTGTCAGTTCGCACAGCAGGTCCGGTCGATTTGTAATCTTCCGCTTGGTTCTACAGAGCTTCGGCAACCGGCTGCAATGGCCAATCTCCTTGGTGATCTCTGGCCGAAAGCTGGTCAACCAGACTGGGCGGCTGTGCTCTCGTGCCCTGAAGTTCATCTGCATCTGTATGGGAAAAGCGAAGCCAAACCAGGCCGAAAAATGGGGCATCTTACTGCGCTCTCCAACGATGTTTCCAGCTCGGAAGAGATTGCCCGTAGAGTGAGAAGCTTGCTGTAGACTTTGCTTCGTCGCATCAGGCCTGACACGAATTGACAACACCATATGGCGGTCGTATCGTGGAGTGAGAGGCGGAGTTCTCTGCCGGGTGATCAACACCGACGAAGCACATCACCACACGTACGTCGACAAGATGTACATCACAGACGATGACCACTGTACTTGAGGCAAACCTTGTCAGACGAGACAGAGACTACTGACACACGGGCTGAGGCTCTTCAGACAAAGGAAGGCGTTCAACGGAAGCGTCTTGCGATCTATTTTTCCGTCACCTTTTCTGTACTGCTGGGGATCCTGGCAGGGTTGGGAGTCTTCACGTTCGGGTACGGTAAAGGGGCGAGTTACCTCAGTAATGATCCCAAAGGATGTGCAAATTGCCACGTGATGCAGGATCATTTCGATTCCTGGCAAAAAAGCAGCCACCACCATGTGGCAGTCTGCAATGATTGTCACCTCCCCCACGATTTTGTAGGGAAATGGGTGACAAAAGCAGACAACGGATTCTTTCACTCGTTGGCGTTTACGCTGCATGATTATCACGATCCAATTCAAATCAAGCCTCGGAATCGGCGTGTGACTCAAAGCTCATGTATCGATTGTCATGAGGATTTTATTCATCCTCTTTTGCCAGTTGAAACAGAAGCAGGGACCGGTGACGCTAAAGCTCACGACATGCTCTCTTGCGTTCATTGCCATAGCGATGTCGGTCACGCTTTCCGGACGATTTCATCCGGTTCAAAGCGAGATTAAACAGCCCGATTCAACACGTTTTTCACTGTTCCGTTCTAAAGCCAACTCTATGAAATCTTCAAATCAAGGCCTCGTTCGTTGGATGTTCCTCCTGACCTTTCTAGTCGGTGCGGCATCTTTTGGTGTGATCGCGTTGCTTGTGAGCATCTTTGAGCGGAAGCAGGAAGCACGAACGCCATTTGTCAAAATTGTAGAAGTGAGCGAAGTGAGCACAGACCCCGAACCATGGGGGCTGAACTTTCCGCTGCAATATGAAACCTACTTGAAAACGGTCGATACCGAACGGACTGAGTATGGCGGGAGTGATGCTTTGCCGCCGAGCAAGCTGGAGAAGCAACCCTGGTTGAAAAGACTTTACGCCGGATATGCTTTCAGTCTCGATTACCGCGAAGCACGTGGGCATGCCTACATGCTGAGTGATCAGAAAGCGACGAAGCGAGTCACTGAAGTCCAGCAAGCCGGGGCCTGTCTGCATTGTCATGCCTCAATTGTCCCGACGTATCGACGAATCGGTCTCGAAGAACAAGGGGTCGAGGTGACTGAAGCCAAGCTTGCCGACTCCTTTAATCAGGAAGCTGTGATGGCTGGCTTTAAGGCAGTCAGCCAAAGAAATTTCGAAGATGTATACGCAGAGTTGTTGAAAACTCCTGATGGTGTCGTTGAAGCGTCCGAAGGTGACCCTCATATGGGTGGGGCTCATCCCGTTTCGTGCATCGATTGCCACAATCCCGACACAATGCAAATCCGAGTGACTCGTCCGGGATTCATTGAAGGAATTGCCAAGCTGGCCGCCAGCGACGATCCGGTTCCACACTTGCCGAGTATCGCAAAATGGCGTGAATCGGGAAAAGAGCGGCCCTATGATCCGAACCTGGATGCATCGCGTCAGGAGATGCGGTCGTTCGTTTGTGGGCAGTGTCACGTTGAATACTACTGTGCAAACAAAATGACGCTGACGTTCCCCTGGAGCAATGGACTCAAAGTCGAGGATCTGGAAAAGGAATGGGCAGAGACCGAATTCCCTGATGGAGGCGGCGAATTCTACGACTATGTTCACAAAGAAACCGGAACGAAAGTCTTCAAAGCTCAGCACCCAGAGTTTGAACTCTGGAGTCAGGGAATTCATGCAAGAGCCGGTGTCAGTTGCAGCGACTGTCACATGCCATATGAAAAGGAAGGGGCTACCAAATTCAGCACTCACTGGGTTAGAAGCCCGATGTTAAATATCAACCGCGCCTGTCAAACCTGTCACAATGTTCCTGAAGCAGAACTGAAAGCTCGTGTTGACATTATTCAGAATCGAACAACAGCACATATGGAGCGGGCTGCTGTAGCGATGACCGATATGCTCGATGCCATTATTGAAGCACAAAAGAATGGAGCGACTGAAGAGCAGCTGAAGCCGATCCGAGAGATGCAGCGCAAAGCGATGTGGCGACTTGACTACATCAGCAGCGAAAACTCTAAAGGATTCCACGCAGATCAGGAAGCAGTTCGGATTCTTGGTGAGTCAATCGACTACAGCCGGCAGGCACAAGCAGCCGCATACAAAATCGGGAACACCAAAAAAGCGGCAGAAAAAGAGTAAGGCTCCTGCGTCTCAACTCATTTCAACCGGCTCGCACGACAATGAGAGGCTGTGGACAAAGGAAAGAGATAGAAGTCTTTTATTACTTGAGGATTTGATCTGTAGCGAGATGCTCGATATTCAGCATCTCCTTCAGCTTTTCGTATCTTGAGGCAGAGTTTTCGTTAGGAGACTGGGCTCGTTTCACGGCGCGAATTAACAAATTCTTTGGCGTGTGTTCCAGGTCGATGAACTCCATGATCTGAGTCTTGTAACCCTTGACTTCCAGTGCTTCGGCGCGGAGGGCATCGGTTGCGAGGGCCGCGATTCGCTCTTTGAGTATTCCGTGCTTCAGAATCAGATTCAGATCGTCATTCTGGATCTGAGGAAAGACTTCGTGTTGGCAGCAGGGAACCGCAAGGATGACATCTGCCTGAGCATTGACGGCATAGGCAAGAGCTGCATCCGTGGCACTGTCGCAAGCGTGCAATGAAAGAGCCAGGTGAACTTTCGCCTGTTGCGCCGCATCCTCAATCTTTCCGTTCGAGAACTCCAGTCCTTCCAGTTGGAGTTTATCAGCGAGACTCTGGCAGCGCGAGATGACATCTGGTTTTTGGTCGATGCCGTGCAGAACGACCTCTCTTTGATGGATGGACGTCAGCAGGTAATGGACTCCAAATGTCAGGTAGCTGAGCCCGCAACCGAAATCGACAATTCGAATTGGTCCATCAGCGGGAAGTTCGGAATAAAGGTCGTTGACGATCTCTAGATAACGATTGACCTGACGGAATTTCTTTTGGCGAGCTGCATGGACCTTCCCTGCAGCGTTCATGATTCCAAGAGCTTCCAGAAACGGACAAGGAACACCCTCCGGGATGAGATAGTTCTTGGCTCGATTGTGTTTCAATGAGACGCGGGGTTCCTGGGACGTTGTTTTCTTCTTTGTGTGTTTCAGCCCTTTCTTTGACTTTCTAAGGATCTCTTCGCTTTCATTTGTAAAGAGATAAGCTTCGCGAAACATGTCTCCAAAATCGTTGCGAAATTTCTCGACTGACTCCTCATAAGAGAGATTCTGGTGAGTCTGCAACTTTTCGAACTGGAGTTCCCATTGAAGAAAGTTTTGACCCTTGATTTCAATCGGGCGAACGGTTTGCTTGCGTGGAACTTCAGGTGAGGTTCCTTGAGTCGGAGCACTTAAGATCAAACGTTGGAATCGCTTCTCTCCAATGGAACTGTGAAATGCATTGATGAATTCTTCAAGATGGGCGGTCATGTTGTATGCCGTGCAGCAGCAGATCGATCAATCTGTTGGTGAGATCGGTCTGCTGTGAAATTGGAAATTGAAGTCACTCTACGAAAAAACAGCCCGCAATGTGCAGGCTGTTTTTTGTCTTGATTGAGTACGAGTACGAATCGATTGGATTCTAAAATTCTCCACCAATTGGCTCTCGGCCATTCCGCGTGCAGAGTGCAAAGAAGATCTGGTCATCGACGTTTTTCGCCATCGACCGGGACGATCCATCCGCCAGAGCGATATTCAGAACATCACCGTGGAAGCTACCGAAGCCGAAGAAGTGAATACTTCCTGTGAGGTTACAGTTTTGAGCGTTGGCAGGCGTTCCGGTCCAGTAGGTGTCGAATCGCGAACCGGAAATGTCGTCGCGTCCTCGAGCACAACAGGCGTAGCTGTCGCCCCAAAAACCACCGAAGAGTGATTCTGCAAAAATGATTGTGTTCGACATTCCATCGGTAATGTCGCGGTCATCAATGCTGCTGTTCTTAAAGAAAATTCCGTTCTCGACCGGGCCACCCTGAGGAGGGAGTTGGCCTTGTGCGTTTTGAGCTTGTGTTGCCACGAATCCCATGTTTCCTCGGTAGCTGGAATAAGCAAGGTTGCCAGGACGGTTGTCCGGAAGGCTGGCACTTGGGCAGACGTACGAGGGGACGGGAACCTGGAGGTACTCCCAGTTACTGTTGATTGGTGGGTCAGGATTGTTGCTGGTTTTATCGAGTTCAAACTGAATGGCGAGCGTCCCTTGCTCGATCTGTGGCAGGATCAGTGAGTGCAAAGCCCATGGGCGTCCCATCGTCCAGTCACTGATTGTAATCGGCTGCGCACTCCCAGAACTGATCACGACGGGAGGAGAAAAGTATTGTGAAATATCGATATCGCATAGCGGAGCTGGAGGATTTGGGTTGAGAGGATCAGCTTCGGCTTCAATCCAACCTGATGGGAACGATCGATGGCTGTCGAGGTAGTTTTGTGATGCCAGTCCGAGTTGCTTGATGTTGTTCAAGCAAGAACTCCGACGTGCCGCTTCACGGGCACGCTGCACAGCTGGCATCAGCATAGCGACCAAGAGGCCGATAATTGCGATGACCACAAGCAATTCGACGAGCGTGAACCCCGATTTATTACGGGAGATTCCGCGTTGTTTGATGTCGCATCGACGCATGGATGACCTCTCAATTTCAAAATGAGGGAGCTATGTGCTCGTATTTTATGATCAATTATGGAGCACTTTCGTGCTTTCGGAGTCGTGAAAAACGGTTCTCTCAGAAAAAACCGGAACTCCACGGGCAGATTTCGTACACCAATTCGAGAACTGCTGAGATTGTCTTACATATTACAGGGTGGGTCATCAAGTTGGACAGCGAAAAGTTCCTTTTTGGTGCTATTTTGCTGAGTTTCCCCAGCGCTTTGTGAGGTTGGCAGAGACTTCAAGCTGGTCGCAAATTCGAGCCACTACAAAATCGATCAGGTCCATGATCGACTGCGGTTGATGATAAAAACCCGGCATCGCTGGTAAAATCACCGCTCCGGCATCGGACAATGTTTTCATGTTTCCTAGCTGGAGGCTACCAAGTGGAGTTTCGCGAGGAACAACAATCAGTTTTCTGCGCTCTTTCAAATGAACATCGGCAGCTCGGTGAATCAAATTCGATGAAAGGCCATTTGCAATACTGCTGAGTGTTCCCATTGAGCAGGGGCAGATCACCATTCCGTCGGTGAGGAAGGAACCACTTGCGATCCCCGCCGAAAAATCCTGGTAGGCATGGGAATACAGTTTCCCGGTTCGCTCTCGGACATGTGAGTCTCCGGGAATTGAATTCAGTAGCTCCTCCGCGTTGAACTGGAGAGGGTCAATTTGCAGTCCCAGCTCAGCAGCGAAAACCTGCGTCGCTGCCGGGCTGATAGTCAAATGAACTTCGTTTCCTGTTTCGAGTAACACTTGCAACAAGCGGACTCCGTAAAGTGATCCACTCGCTCCGGTGATGGCGACAACAATACGTTTCATGCGGTTTCATTCCATTTATCAGTCTGTTCCAGTCTCCAAGTTAGAGTGATGAACCGCAAAACGATATCGATCAAACAGTTTTTTTGCTTTCAAATCCCTCTCAAGTTCTTGTTGCCCACTTTTCACTGACACAAACGCAGAAATTCACAGCCTTCAACACCGATTCTCTAGAATTTTCAAGCAAACCCAAAATTGATTTTGCGTCCTGTTGTGTGGCGGGTCATTCATGAAGCCTTGAAAACGAGCTTCACCAGCACGGCAAACGTCATAGATGCATGAGAAATAAAAAAGAGGCAGCCAAACCGAAGTCTGACTGCCTCTTTACAACGGAGGGTGAATCCGTTCGCTTCAAGTATTCGCTGTGATTGCTGTCGATTATTTCAAAATTGGCAGCAGGTTTGGATTCGATGCAGATCGTTCCAGGTCGACCTTATCGATTTCCTTAGGTGGAGCTGGTGCGGCTGGTGCGGCTGGTGGCACCAGGTTGTCGGCATCATTGCTCTCGACCGGTGTCGGTTCTCCCTCAATTTCCTGAACAGACTCAACCGGATAATAAGGAGCGGCGTTGGCCGTGGGGCCAAACTGATGCCAGTCCTGTGGTCGTGGGGCTGGGGGAGTCATCCCTGGGACAGGAACCCACGTTGGAACTTTTTGGTAGTAGTATCCAAGTTGAGTCGTATCTGTCGGTGTGTAAACAGCAGGTCGATGCCCGTGGTAACCGCTTGGATGTCCACCGGTCCACTTTGCAGGGTAGTTATGTTGATAGGAAACCGGCTGACGGAAGTAGGGTTGTTTGCCGGGAATCATGAATCCATGAGATGGAGCGTAAGAGCAGACTCCACTGCAAGGGTCCAGCCATGCCAGGATTTTGCGAGCCGAACAGCTCAGCTTTCCACAGCATGAGTTACAGCCATTGCAACCGGCTCCCCCGATTGGACAGATCACGCCAAGTGGGCATCTTCCGTATGGTCGGCAACCGTATCCACCGTATCCGTTTTGGCAACTCCGGCACCCAGAGCCGCCTCCATTTTGACAGACACCACTTTGGCAGTTCTGGCAGTTTCCATTCTGACAGCCAGCAGAATTACCAAAGCCAGCCCCTGCTGCCTTATCGCAATTTGTTCGCAACAGCCCATTCTGGGCAGCGACTGCGGGAGAATCGGTAATGTGGACGACTCCCGTTTCGTCCAACTCCTGAGCCGAAGCCACTCCGGTGATCAGGCACAACATTCCCGCAACTGCGAGAAGTTTGCTTCGAAGAATTTTTGATCGAACCATCGTTTTATTCCTGTAATACAAATGAGTCCCGTTGTCCGTAAGTTGTTGTTACGGAGTAGGAACTCCCGGAGTGAGAGGGTGAGCAACAGGTGTGAGTCGACTGGAAGGAATGCCCCAACCGTAGTTGTATGTGTGGTTCACGTTCGGTGCGAGAGGCACAGAAACAGGACCACCATATCCCGGAGCGGCATAAACCTGTCCGTCGCGTGAATCGAAGTAGTCCGGATTCACGGGGTAAACCATGCTGTATTTGCCCCAAGGTGGAGCGCCCTTCCCATCTGGTCCGGTTGGACAGAAGTATCCAAACTTACAGCGAAGGTAAGCCTTCTTCTCTGCAATGTCAGCTCGGCATGATGCCTTGAGGGTATTGCAACGTTGTTGGTTGCGAAGCCCCAGGAAGAACATGTTCATGCTGATCCATTGCCCAACTTTTGAGTTGGCACAAAGGTACGGACCTGGTTCGCAAGTCGCGTAGCCATCGGTGACGTAACCGTCGGAGACATATCCGTCGGTGACATAGCCATCCGTCACGTATCCATCGGAGGCGTAACCGTCCGATGTCGGGCATGTTTTACATGCACTGACTTGCTGAATTTCACCCGATTGACCACGGTAGGTCCATTCCGGTTGAGATTGATCGCTGACGCGGACGACGCCGGCCGATTCTGACTGGCCAAGACGTACGACTCCCTCAGCATCCTCTGCTGATACGGGGACCGTCGCCAGGACGAGACTCGCGGCAACAAACCGCAGGCTCCAACTGCGAACGAGAGTCATCATGATTCTTATTCCTGGGTCTGAGTGTTCGACTGCCGACGCTCAAGACAAGAGTGGTCTCAATCAGTGAGAGCCAAATGTCTTCCTTGACGGCGATCAGTACGATTTTTGAAAAGTTGATGTACTGGAACATTTTCAAAGTTTGTCCTGTCGATGAACCTCGCTGTCACGATTTCATAGACTGTTCGCCACAGGGCGGAACGTGAAGACAAATTGGAAATGCTCTTGCTCTCTCATCCGACACCGTGCGGGCGGCATCGGACGAGAAGGGCAGAGTGATTCGGATCGATTCGTGAACCGAAATTTTGAGAGCAGCTTTATTGCTCTCGTCTGTTCGTGGGAATGCTTTCGATAAAATCGTTAGCGTTTTTCCACGAGGCTGAACTCACGAAGTTTTTCGGATTGCTTAACGTGGTGGGCGAAATCCGGAGAAGAGAGGACGATGCGATTTGTATTTCACAATCACTTCGGTCCCTTCCAGTTTCACTTGTTCGTGTTGACGCATCCCGAACGGGGTCCAGATCCAGCCCCCTTTGACGTTGTAGTAAAACGGGCCATACATGGCATGGTATTCATGCGGGTACAGCATTTCGTGTGGAGCAAATGCCTGGTTTGTAATGATCGCTCCACCATTCCATGGAGGCGTATACTGAACCGGGCTTGGATACAGTGGAGCATTCAGTTGTGGATAATGTGCTCCACCATGTCCGTGCGGAGCAACGTAACCGTTCCCCGGTGATTGAACGAGATGCGTTTGTTGAACGCGACCGTTATGCGGACTCTGTGCCATTGCTGTATTGAACATCGAAACTGCAACGACAGCTGCAGTCATCTTCAAAGATACTGAGAACATTTCACCCTCCCTGTGTCCTCTACGAACACACGAGTCACAGCTGTGACGTGCGGTGTTCTGTTTAATTTTGACAGCGAAGCTGTCAGACTATGTCCCGATCCGTGAACATTTCGAACAGGAACCTTCCAGGTCTTCTGGAAGTCAGGTTCGGTTCCTGGATCAGTGCTGATGACTTTCCCGTAAACTGACATCGTGAACAGCGAACTCAATGTTCGAGAGGCCGAAGGCAAGTTTTTGGTCCAGTTTGAAAATCACGTTCTCGAATAAGACAACATGACTCACTCTCAGATTCGGCAAACTCGGATCGTGACAATGAGTCATTTCGGGAACGTTCCAACGAAACACCCACGTTTTCCGAATGTATGACTCTCAAACGACTTAAATCAGCTGAATAACCGCTTCAGTCGGTAATGTTCGCACTCTTTTCGTAATCCGGAAATCCTTCCTGTACTCCGCAGATTGACAAAGTCATGACTTATAAAGAACGACTCAGACTCGGAATTCTTGGCTGTGGTCGGATTGCGACCCGCCGCGTTCTGCCTGCTTCATCGGAAAGTGAACTGGTGAGCGTCGTCGCCATTGCCAGTCAGCGAGAGGGAGTGGCCCAGGAATCTGCGAGCGAGTTTCAGATTTCCCACGCATTCAACAGTTACGAGGAACTCCTGAAGTCGGAAGATGTTGACGCGGTTTATATTCCGAGTACCGGCGATCAGCACCACCGGTGGACCATTGCAGCGGCAGAAGCTGGCAAGCATGTCCTATGCGAGAAACCGCTCGCGCCGACTCTTCGAGAAGCTGAGGAGATGGTCGCTGCGTGTCGCGAAAACAATGTATTGCTGCAAGAAGCTTTCATGTGGCGACAGCACCCTCGCGCACAGATGCTCAAGAGCGTTTTACAAGACGATGCGATTGGCACGCTCCGGTTAATTACGGTGAACTTCTCGTTCAATATCGATCGCAACGATTGGCGACTGAGGCCAGAACGAGGCGGCGGGGCGATGTGGGACCTCGGTTGTTACGGAGTCAACGCGAGCCGTTTCTTTACCGAAGCGGAGCCGACAGCGATTTCTGCCGATGCTCATTGGTGGGAGACCGGCGTTGATATGACTATGCGAATTGGACTGACTTTCCCAAACGAAGTGCTCGCAAATATTGATTGCAGTTTTGAATTACCGTTCCGCTGCCGCATGGAACTTGTTGGAGACGGTGGTCGAATCGTCGTTGATCCCGCATTTCAACCAGGTGAGAAACCATCGTTTCAAATTTGGCGCTCAGCTGATCATGACGCTCCCATGGAAACGATCGAAACAAGTTCCCGCGACCAGTATGCCTGTCAGCTCGACGCTTTTGCGTTGGGAATTCAAGAAGGGAAACTCGTCGATTCTGCTGAAGATGGTTTGCAGAACATGAAAGTCATGGAAGAGATCCTGAACACCGCGAAGAAGACATCGACGGCTTCTCCGAAGGCATGAAGTCTTCGGGTTGAGCAAATTTGATATTGGATTTGGTTTAAGTTTTGTGAATGTTGAACCAGCGTCCGCAGTGATTGCATTTTACATCCCCATGCGGTGAGACATCTGCGTTTTCGGCTAAGCTCGCGCCACAGCCATCGCATTGATACCCAGCGGTGACATCAGCGAGTGGGGCGGCGGGCCCGTCGTCAGGGCGTGGATTCAGTTGATGCATGTTTTCCATCATCGAGCGGATTCGATGTTCAGGACTCAGCTTCCCTGAAAGTGTTGACATGCCGATCACCACAAATGGAATCGCTACAAAGGTTCCGAAAATTTTGAAAAAGAGTGGAGCAAAGCCAAACGGAGGAATTCCTGTCCATAAAGAAAAGATCAGTGTCAGCCCGATTCCGAGCGGAACAAGCCCCATGAATCGGATTAATTGCATTGGGTCTTCCTTCTATGGTGAAACTGGTTGAAATCGTGAATCGAGAAACGCGTGGCGAACTCAATTCTTATTCGTGATAGAGCCCAATTTATTCGTGCCCTTTTGGTTTATGAGGAGTTTTCAAGGTCGAAAGGTACTCGACGAGGTCACGGATGTCGGACTTCGAGAGCTGTTTCACGATGTCGTCTGGCATTCCTGACTTCCCTTTCGCTTGTGCATCGATTTTATCTTTCTCGACGATGATGATTTCGCCCATCGGCTTCATCAGTCGATATGATTTGTCGTCTTCACCTTTTACGAGCCCGGAAACAATTCGACCATCGTCCATTGCGAAGACGACAGTCTCAAATCCTTTGGCGATTTTCGCATTCGGGTCGACGATCGATTCAAGGAGATATTTGCGAGGGTTTTCTTTTGAGACAGCGGACAAGTCTGGTCCGACATCGCTGCCGTTTCCTTTGACTTTGTGACACCGGCGACAGGATGCAGCTGCGTTTCCGAAGAAGATCTCAACTCCGCGAGCGTAATCTCCCCCTTCCAGACATTCCAGATAAGCTGAGAGTGGGTCACTGGGGTCACGGTTTTCCTCAATCATTGCCAGCCGAGTTTTGAAAGCATCCGACTCCTTGCTCTCTGCCACCTGGATTAAATCCAGCTGAACATCCGGAGAAGCTTTCCCGGCGATAAACTGGTCGATTGCCTGCAATAGTATTTCATCCGCAGCCTGTGAATTCAGGTCCGCCAGTACTTTGACAGCTGACTGTCGCTCAATCTTGGTTCCCTTCTGCAATGCCTCTCCGAGCATTGGTGTGACTTTCTCAGGTGCCCTTGCGGAGAGAAGTTCTCTGGCAACGGCACGAATCTGGTCTGACTGATCTTGGGTTGCAGTCTCCAGGGTCTCTCTAATTTCTTCTGCTTCAACAGCGTCGAGAGCAGACAACGCTTCGACTCTCATCGCTGCAGCGTTCTTCTTGTTCTTGAAAATTTCATCCAGATGGGAAGCAACATCTCGTACTTCATATTTGGCAGCGAGCTTGATCGCTTGCGTCTTGAGCTTTGCCCCGCCCGACATCATCCCGCCAAGATTGTTTCGAACAGCTTGATTCGCCAGTCCTGACTCTCGCTGTGGAAGTGGACGGTAAATATTGATGACTCGATCCAGATTCGGTGGCTGATCCCAGCTGAGGAGTTCATCTATTGCTTCCAGTCGCAATGCCTCTAGTAGCCGAGTTTCTGCTGCCAGCTTGGCGACAGTTTCGGCATTCTCGGCGAGGCCCAATCTGAAGTTGGCGTTCATCACACGCCGCAGTAATGCGTCTGGAGTTTCGGGAGTCACTTTGAGTTCTGCGAGTGCAGGGAGCGCAGCTTCAATCTCCAGATCGTGGATTGCTCGAGCTGCTTCGACAGACACTTGAACATTTGGATCATTCAAGAATTGCGTCAGTTGAGGAGACTTCATTCTTCTCAACGCGACGACAGCAGCCAGCCGCACGCTTTCATGAGAGCTGACGTCGGCATGTTTCGCCAGATCTTCCGCAGTGGCTGTTCCGACCAGTCCCATGATGCCCGCATGCCGCAGCGCTGGATCGTTGTCCCTGTTTTCGTTCAGCATTTCAATGAGTGCAGCTTGTGATTCCGCTTTTTGCAATTTGCCGAGACCGATGGCTGCGAAGTATTTTTCGCGAGCGCGTCCTCTTTTGACAGCTTTCAGGAAACCGCTGTACGCTGCTTCCGACTTGGCATCGGCAAGAACCTTGATCGCTTGAGCCCGAACTTCTTCGACGGGATCGTTCATCAAAGCTATCAGTCGATCAGGTGTCGCTTTCCCCTGTCTCAATAGTTGTCCAAGTCCCCAGATTCCATGTAATCGGGCGATATTGTCGCCGCTCAAAATGGTCAGCCGATCGAGATCGTCGATCGCATCGTTTTTGACGAGCTGGAACTGAGCACGTTGTCGGACGCGGCGGTCCGGGTGTTCGCAAAGGTGAGTCAGTTCGTGGTTTTCGATATCGCTAAAATTGAGCTTCATGATCACGTCAGAGGGTTCAACGTTATCCGGTTCCCGATTTTCCTTGTGCGAAAAAGTATAGACACGGCCCTTTCCTGGACCCTCCCAGCCATCGACCCAGTCGGTGACGTACATCCGTCCGTCGTACCCGAAGTCGACATCGGTTGCGAGAATCGATTGGATGAACCAGCCGTGGTCAACGAATTTGAAGGTCGCTCCATGTGGCGTGACGGCGAATTGTCGAATTCCACTGGCTCCTGATGACCCACGAAAATCTGCGAGAAAGAAGCGGCCTTTGTATTCTGAACCCAAACCAACTCCGGGATAACAAACAAGTCCGGAAGGTCCATCAGAGATGTTCACAATCGGTGGGACGATATAAGCGGGTTGAACTGCCGTCGTTTCTTCATCCGCCTGATACGGATGCCACATCCGTTCGCGGTTCCAGGGGCCACGGTCCGAAAGATATTGGAAATACATCCGCCAACCAGTGTCACCACCTTCGAGGACATGCACCCAGCGAGCCTGGTCGCCGGAGTCAGAGTTGTTGTCGCCGGTGAAGAGATTCCCGAAGTCGTCAAAAGCAAGCTCTTGTGGATTCCTCAAGCCATAGGCAAAGACTTCAAGATTTGAACCATCCAACTCGCAGCGAAACACCGCTCCCGTATCAGGGCGAACGAGATGAGTCCCTTCTTTGGTCATGACGTTGTAACCACGATCACCAATGCTGAAATACAAACGCCCATCGGGGCCGACAATCAGACCGTGCATGTCGTGTCCACGAAAAGCGACCCGCACTCCATATCCGTGATGAAGAGCTTCCTGGTGATCAGCTTTGCCGTCGCCGTTTGTGTCTTTAAGTTTGTAAAGCTTAGGAATACAGGTGTAGTAAACATCTCCATCAATCGCCAAAACACCGGCACCTGTTCCGTCGAGGATGTCGTTGAATCCGTCTGCGAAGATGGTCGATTTGTCTGCTTTGCCGTCGCCGTCAGTATCTTCCAGAAGGCGAATTCGATCCTGCTCTTTCGCATAGTTCGCGACATCTTCACCAAGATACTTTTTGAACATCTCCAGACGCTCTTCGACGGTTGTCAAAGAGAGGTCCGTTTCAAGCCAGTTCATGTGGCCTCGATTATCTTCGACTCCCTTTTGTTGACGGAACGTTTCGCAAACATACATCCGTCCCTGTTCATCAAATCCGAAGGCAACCGGATTCGCCAACATCGGTTCTGCTGCCCATAACCTGGCTTCCATGAAAGCGGGGTACTGAAATGCTTCCATCGCAAGTTGCCCCTCGTTTGAGGCCTCTTTGATGTCTGGAGAATAATCTTGAGCTAGCGCAGCGATCTGCCACGAAACCGGGAGCAGCAGGAGGAGCGTGAAAAAACGAAGAGCTGGCAAGTGTCACCTCTTTGGTGGGGATGATCTATGAATGTCGCGGCAATTCCACGTGGGAGAATATTTTAACGCTCGCGAGAATCGGAAGAGAGTGCTTTATTACAGAAAATACACGGTTTTTGCCTCATCATCGCTCTGAGAGTGCTTTTGTGAGGCTCATGCCCGTGAAAATTGCTTTCCCGACTGTATAACTCGTTCGCCAGGAGCATCAAGGCTGAGCTAAGCGTTTCCAGGCGAGGAGAGCATCTTTCACGGCTGCGACGTCGTGGACTCGAATGAGGTCGGTGTTCTGTTGCGCGAGAGCGATCGCGACTCCAAGCGTCCCAGCGAGCCGTTCTTCGATGGGCCTGCCGATAATCTTGGACAGGAACCTCTTGCGGGAATGACCAATCAAGACTGAATGCCCATGTGCGCGAAGTTCCGCGATATGAGTCAGCAACGACAGGTTATGCTCTGCTGTCTTTCCAAATCCAATTCCGGGATCGATGACGATTCTTTCTGCTGCGATTCCCAGCTGAGTAAGAGTTTGCGTACGATGAAAGAGGTACTCGGAAACTTCCGCAACGACATCGTCGTACTGCGGATTGTTTTGCATCGTCTGCGGCGTCCCCTGACGGTGCATTAAGATGACTCCGCAACCGCACCCGGCAGCGATCTCGGTCATTCGTGGATCATGTTCGAATGCAGAGACGTCATTGATGATGCTGGCGCCCGCTTGCAATGCAGCCTTGGCAACCTCGGATTTCATCGTGTCGATGGAGATCGGGACATCGGTTTGAGACGCCAATTGCTCGATGACCGGAATGACTCGCCGCAGTTCTTCATCGATCGGGACCGGTTCCGCTCCCGGGCGGGTTGATTCTCCTCCAACATCGAGAATGTCCGCACCCTCTTCGACCAACTGCATTGCATGCGCGACGGCGTCTGCAGGGGCCAACCAGTCTCCGCCATCAGAGAAACTGTCCGGAGTGACATTCACGATTCCCATCAACTTGGGGAACTCTCCGAGCGTCCACGTCTGATTGGAAAATGTCCAGGTCCGAAGTTGTGAAGAATTTTCTTGCATGACGTAAACACCTTGCATTACCGGAGGGTTGACTCGTCCGGTAAAACCTGGCGAAAGAATTGATGAGAAAATGAGACGTCCCGCCTCGTGGCGAGCCGTCTATGAAGTCGTGAAAATGAACTTCACGGGCACGACAAGCATTGAAGATGCTCTAAAGCATCTTTCGAAATGGTTTGCAGGTTCTGCCTCGTGGCGAACAGTATTTTTACTGGAGAAATGCGTTCTTCACGGGCAAACGGTAGAGCAAACTGCTCTAAAACCAGTCCGAAAACCTCTGGAATCGTCGCTTTTCTCAATGTTTCAGTGAGCAAAATCAAGTTTCAGGATCAGTTCTAAATTGTTCCGGTTCCGATTAGCAAACCGATTCGGCAGGCATTGAGGAACTGATCGATGTGGAGTTCTTCCTTGACTGTGTGAATTCCATGCTGACCGCAACCCATCGTGACTGTCGGTAAGCCGTGGGCATTCATCCAGTTTGCGTCCAGCCCGCCGTTGCTGATTCGGGTGGTTGGTTCCAGCCCAAGAGCTTCCATCGTTTTGATCGCTGTTTGAACAACGGGCTCGTTCACGTCTAATCGGAATGATTCGTATTTGTGCCGAGTGGTAACTGAAATGCTTCCAGTCTTTCCGGAAGAGTTCTGCAATTCTTTGGTTGCCCGCTGAAATGCTTTATCAATCGCACCAACGATTTTGGCTCGGAAAGTTGGGTTGTGGCTGCGTGCTTCCGCCTTGATGTGCAACTGGTCCATCACGACGTTCGTCGCATCCCCTCCTTGAATCACTCCGATGTTGCTCGTCCCGGACTGTTTTCCCTTCTGGATGAGACCATGCCAACCATCATTCACGAGTGAGTTGATCGCCATCGCAGCGATGGCAGCCGCGCTCACTCCCTGTTCTGGAGCGGCGCCTGCGTGGCTGGCAATTCCGGTGATGTCGATCTCGATGTGATCATCCCCGGTGGCACCAATGACAGCGAGGTTCGCTAAGCCACCATCCCAGTTGTAACACTGAGCCGGTTGTTTCAACTTCTCGATCTCAACATTCTTTGCTCCAACAAGGCCAATTTCTTCCTGCACTGCAAACAGTAGCGTCAGCGGAGGGTGTGGCAAATTGTGCTCCTGAATGAGACGAATTGTATTCAGGACAACCGTGGCTCCTGCTCGATCATCCCCACCCAATGCTGTTTTAGGGTCTGAGGACGTAATGATGTTTCCTTCACGCACTGGTTGGCAACCGACGCACAATGGGACCGTGTCAATGTGTGCCATCAACAATCGACGAGGTTGATCGGACTGTCCCGGAATATCGACGATCAGGTTTCCGATTTCGCCGCCGATATGGCTTTTGGTGTTCGCTGAGTCGTACGAAATTTGTGAGTCCTGAATTCCATACGACTTCAGTTGCTCGACGATGAAGTTCGCGACAGCTCTTTCGTCGCCACTTTTTCCGGGAATTGATATCATCTGAGTGACAAGGTCAATTGCGCTTTCATCGACAAGACTTGAGAGCTGAGAAACATTTGCTTCGGACATATCCGTTTGCCTGTGCGTAAAAAACGTTAACAAAAGTTCGGAAATCGTATCGATTCACAGTCGTGTGGATCAATGTTCAGAACTTGTTAGAGCGAAATTGAAACATCAACAAGAATTGAAGGACCGTTGTCACCAGGTGGTATCACAGTCCTTCGTTCTGGTTCTGTTTGAGTGAAAAGAATATCGAGTCCTCTCTGGAACCTTTGAGTTGAAAGTGCTTGTCAAAGGCTGAGAGGTTAAGTTTAGAACTGATCCTGAAACTTGAAATTGCTCTCTCAAATGTTGAGGAAAGCGGCTACTCCAGAGGTTTTCGGACTGGTTCTACATATTCGTGCGAAGTTTAAGCACACCACTCAATGAAAACGACTCGTCGCGGAAAGCTGCGCCGAGTCGTTCGTGGTCCGGAAAAACTCGTTTGTTTATGACTCGCCTGTTCCGAGTGCTTCGGGCTCATTCGGGAGATCAGGTTGCTCATCGAGATGAACAGCTTTGTAGCCACCAGTCACTTTAAAGCCGATGATTAGGGCCAGATAGCAAACTGCCATAATGAGTGGAACATACGAGGTCAGTTTCAATGCCATTCTACCACCAAACAGGCCAGCACCCTCGACAAGAGGTTTGTCAACTTCGGCATGAGTCGAAGCACTCTTCCACCAATTGGTGAGCATCGTCTGGTTTTCGTCGGTCTTGCCTTCCTCTTCGAGCAAAGTGTTGACGCGGGCGAGTTCTTTGCCATTGTCAGAAAGGACGCCAACTTTTGCTCCGTCGAGTCCGACTGTTTTAAAGTTCATGAAACGACTTTCATTGTCGGCCTGATACCGTTTGAAAGTTTCTGCATCTTTGGCTTCAAGTTCTTGCGAAGCGTAGTAATCCTGTTTGAATCCAATCGCTGGTCCCCCGAGAAGGCCAGCTGAGAGCATTCCGACACCGCCCAGCATTCCAATCGCAACTGCTCCCCCTTTGGGAAAACGCTCCGATGCAACGCCTAGCATTGTGGGCCACAGGAATGTTTTTCCACAGGCGTACACAGTCGCAGCGACAATACAGATGATTGCCCCTTGAGCGGAGCTGAGAAGGGTTAAACCAATGAAGCCAAGAATTGAGCTGACGAATAAAAGCCCCAGAGGTGAAATTCGATGGACAATGGGACCGGCAACAAATCGTAGAGCGAACATCAACGTTGATGTGTAGACGAACAGAGCCATTCCTTTGGCCTCGCTTTCCATGATCGATCCCGTAATTTTCGCAATCCAGGAATCTGTGCCAAGCTCGACATAACCGACCATTGCGTGGATCACCAGCAGGAACAACATCAGTGGTGCGAAGACTGTTCCGATCATCTCGCCCAGAGTGGTTCCGGCTGAGGCAGCTTCTGACTGCGGGAATTTTTGTCCAAAGAGCATTCCTCCGTAAATGATCACAGGGATCAGGAACAGGGACATCTGAATTTTCCAGTCGACAGCTTGTTGAATGACATCACCGGCTTCATTTTCTTGAGCTGCCATGAAGGCTGAAGCAAGTCCCCCGATCACCAGACCGGCAGGCCAGCCAGCGTGAAGAATATTGAGATAGTGAGTTTTATTCTTCGGGAACAGCGTCGCTGTTAATGGATTGACCACAGCTTCAGCGAGTCCGTTTGCAACTGCGAAAATGAACATTCCCCAGAACAAACAGTTATATGCTCCTGCTTTCCCACCCGCTTCAAAGGCTGCCGGAGCAGCCAACGTGATGAATGCAGAGACTGCGTGTAGCAAGAAAGCCAACATCATCAGTCGACCATAGCCGACTTTATCCGCGATGAGAGAGCTCAGAATGATCACGATTCCAAAGCCGGTCAGTCCGCCTCCGGTAATTGCACCCAATTCCGTCATTGTGAAGCCGAATTCCACAGCCCACAGGCCCAAGACTCCACCACGCAGCGAAAAACCGACTCCCGCAGCAAGGATTGCCATAAAACCCGCCCACAACAATCGTTGTGCGTTCGGGAAAGCGGATTCTGAAGTCGTCTCTGTCATGTGTCTTCTCCAGCAGTTCGTATTGTGATGTCAACGTTTTTGATTGTTTTTACTTGAGTCTTGACGTTGTATGATCCATCTCGGTCACATTGATTTGATGTTGTGCTGCAAGGCGTGAATTTGACTTTGCCGTTGCGCTGCAACATGTTCATCGAGCTGGCGCTCTTTCAGGGACGGACCAAACTTTTCATAGGGGGGCGTAGTCGTTGGTTGGAAGTGTCTCTAGGCTTCACGAATTGGCGCATCATTATTGTTTTTGCCAACCGACCACAAGTTTGAATTGGGGCGTGCATCGTATCGGTCCCGGATGATGTTTTCCACGCAACGGAGCAACTTTCGGCCCGAGTTGGGAGATATTCAATGAGCCCTGTTCGCACGAATTTTCAAGGACATGACGTTTAAAGTCGAGAACGTTTAGGTTGAATTCTTACTTCTCATGAAAGCGGAAGCTCATGAAGAATCTCTTTCAGAATCTCTCTGCGGCTTTGCCAGACGAGATGATCGAAACATTAATAGAAACTGAGACCGTCCGTATTGAGCGGATTGTTTCAGACGGCCATGCGTCACCTCCCGGGTTCTGGTACGACCAACCTGAGCATGAGTGGGTCGTGATCCTGTCTGGATCGGGAGAGTTACGATTTGATGATTCAGAAGAGGTCATCGAACTCAAGCCGGGAGATTTCATCAATATTCCGGCCCACAGAAAACATCGCGTGGAAGCAACCGATGCCAATGAGAAGACTGTTTGGCTGGCGGTCTTTTATCGATAACTCTCCGGCGGTACTTCTGTTTCGCTAGCCAGGACTGTGACAGCCTTGAGACCGGACGAAGAATTTAGTCGGCAAGTTCTGGTTCAATCGTGCGAATGTCTACAACGCGGATCATCATGAGTCGCTGTAATCCGTTGGCCTGATCGCTTTGGAAGAAGTGGCTGGCAAGTTTTCCTTCGCCATCTTTGGTCATTCCGATAACGAGGAATTCGCCCACGTTCAATTCTGCGGAGAGGCGATCTTCAAAGAGTGTGATTGCCTGCTTGCGATCGCGAAGCGTCCATTGGGATGCGGTCGCGGTCGGCTTGAGCGAGCTTTGGCCATGTTGAATTTCCGGGATGATTACCAGCTTAGCCCATCCATCTTCTTCGCTTGACGCCTGAACTTTGAAGAGCGCCTGTCCCTGGCTGATGGTCAGTGTCTGCGGCTCTCCATTGAGTGGACGTCTGACGATTTCCGTACCGTTATCAATACTGCGAGAAACGAGCCAGGCTTCCTGCCCCGATGGGATCATGTACGGCTGAACAACCGCTCGACGTGTGGGGTCTTGCCCATTGGACATCGACATCAGTGTTTGCAAAGGACGCGGAGGTCGCGAGGCGCTCAGACCTACCCGAAATCCGTCTTCATCAAGTTTTGTGCGGGTCTTTTGATCAATCGAGCTGACCGATTGCAAAGATTCCCAAAGAGTATCCCCAATGAGAGGATCACCGATGCGGCGGTCGACAAAATAGACCTCAATGGCAATTGCCTCACGCGCTGCAACTATCGGCTTCAGGATCGATTTCGATTTTGTTTGAACATTCGATTCCGGAAAAAGCAACGTACATCCCGCCCCACTGCATACCCAAAGGCACACACTGAGTAGAAAACAACTTTTCCACGTCCTTGCGGAGGAAGTCATATGTTCTTCTGTGCGGATAAGTGAAGTCGTTGAAATAGAGCATCTTCAATGCTTGTCGTCCCGGGGAAGTCAACTTCGGCAGGACTTCAGACGCGTCTTGCCACGAGGGGAACGAAAAGACCGATTTTGGATTTGCTCTGAAAAATGCTCTGGAAACGGGTTTGATAAAACGAAAAGTTCGCGATCGTCTTGAATTCAGCTTGCTTGTATGCAGAAGCGTCCGTCTGGAGCAATTCTAATCTCTAAAACGTCGCAAAACTGCCATTCATCGCGCGAGTATTGCCGAATGAAGTAGACTGAGAACAGGAATGAGGAAAAGTGCCTCCTGAGTTCAATACCGATGATGCGTTGAATTTCTGCGCTTTCCTGTTGAGGGCATAATTGCTGTTTAACTGGTTTTGCTATTTCCTCTATGTTGACATTTTCGCTGTCTCATTTTCTGTCGGGAGCGCAGACTTCGTCTTGTTGCGTTTGGCATGATTGACGTACGATCCGGGTTGTTATTGAGATTTTGCCGACACAGAATGGACTCTGGCGCAATGCAATGATCCGCTCCCTCTTGCGGACTTTCAGTCGATTTTTAGCAGCAGTTGTGCTGTTCGGGCTGATTCTATGCGCAGTCGAAGTCTGGTTTCGCTGGAATCGACTCGATTCCGCAGTGAACAAAACGCCGCGAAACTCCGAACCACTCGTCAGCCAAGTCGTCAAACCGAGCTCAACGACTTTTCTGGAAGTGACTCCGCTTTTGAAAACCGAGATGCCTGTCAGTCTGTCGGAGCAAGTCTTGCTTCGAACAAATGAGTTTGGGACACGCGGGAAGGAACTCGCGATTCCTAAGCCTCCCGGAGTCTTTCGTGTGCTCTGTTTGGGTGGCTCGGGGGTCTTCGGCATGGGCGTCCGTGAAGAAGAAACCTTGACCGGGCATCTGCAATTACTTTTCGCCGAGACCGGTTTGAAACATGTTGAGTTTGTGAATGCCGGTTGTCCCGGGAGTGGTCCGCTGACGAACTATCTCCGCTTACGTCAACGTTTTATCGCTCTCCAACCGGATTTGGTAGTTCTCTGTCTTCGCCCCGAAGAAGTCGAACTCGATCGCATCGTCCGAGGAGGATTGACGTTGGATGAACAGGGAAACCCTGCTTTTGCATCTCATCCAAATCTGCAGGCGAAAGAGAGCCATGAACTCGCAGCGCTTTGCGAAGAATTTGCAACAGCAGATTGGTTTATAGGAAAGGCTGGGCCGTTGTTCGGGCTTTCAAATTCGCCCTCGTCCGTACCGGTTCCTTCTGACGAACCGATCTCTCTCAAGCCGCTCGTGTCGATGTGGTCGTTCACACAATCGATCAACGCAAACATGATGATTTCAATCGTTCCCAATGCCTGGGATATGGAACCTCAAACAGGACGAGCCCCTTCGCGAAACGCTCTCGCCTTTGACCGAGACTTGCATGCCTACTTCGCGGATCGGGGAATTGATTCACTAACTTTAATTCACAATTCGATTCAGCTGTTCGAGCAAACTGGAGATCGGACATTATTCTTTCATGAGAAAAATGGACATCTGACCCCCACTGGAAATTCTCTCTACGCGCGATCACTGGCCAAGTCGATCGTGGATCACGTTCCTGAAATCTTGCAGCCTGAAATTCCCCCAGCCTTGCCGGTTCCTTCAATGGAATCGAGTCCGGTCAATACAGAAACACAAGGGCACTCACTTCCACTTACCAGAGAGCGAGCCGTTCCTCAACAAATTGTTCGTTAGAGCAGTTTGCTCTAACGTGTACCCGTGAAGAATGCATTTCTCTAGAACCAGTCCGAAAACCTCTGGGATAGCCGCTTTCCTCAACGTTTGAGAGAGCAATTTCACGTTTCAGGACCAGTTCTAAAAAGTTGAGTACGAAATCACTCGCCCATGACTTCGAATATGACAAATCCGAACCCAGAATTTGAAGCAGACACCGCTCGTGATGAGATGTCTCTGGAAGAGATCGAAGCCGCCTACATGCGAGCTTTGGAAACCGCTGAATCTGCTGAGCATTTGATTCCAGAACTGGATCAAGAAGAAATTCCGGAACTTGAAGAAGAATTTTCTGACACGCTCGCCGTCGAGAACTCATCACTTGAGGATGTTGAATCTATTGACGACTTACCGGTCGCTGAAGCTGACGACTCAAAGGAGGAAGAGGTTCGTGTCACACAACTGCAGGTAGCCGAGGGATTATTGTTCGTAGGGGGAGAACCGCTGCCTGCCAAAAAGATGACCGATCTACTTGGTGGGACGACCACTCATGAGCAAGTCGATCTCTTGATTGAAGAACTGAACCAGCGGTATACCTCAGAGAATCGGCCGTATGAAATACGTCTTGTCGAAGGTGGCTATACAATGGTTCTCAAGGCTGAGCATGAACATGTCCGTCGGCGTGTTTACGGACAAGGCCCGAAAGATGTCAAGCTGAGCCAGGAAGCGTTGGAAGTCCTGGCGTTTGTCGCTTACCAACAGCCCACGACTCGTGAAGATGTGGAAGCGATCGGAAAAAAAAATGCTGGCGGATTACTCCGCCAGCTCTTGCGTCGGCAACTCATCGTTTTGAATCGAAATGAACAATCAGACTCGGAAACCTACCAGACAACAAAGCGTTTCCTCGATTTGTTCGGACTCGGCTCCATCGACGACCTTCCCCAGGCGACCGATTTCGATTTCAAATAAGATCGCAAAACGAGTTCCGATTCAGGCTCAGGTAAGACTGCATCGGCGACAGGGACTGACTGCTTCTCTCATATGTTTAGAGCAGTATGCTCTACCGTGTGCCCGTGAAGAACGCATTTCTCTAGGAAAATTGCTGTTTGCCACGAGGCAGAACCTGCAAACCAATTCGAAAGATGCTCTAGTCAGATTCAGGGATTACAGGAGTGACTTCCAGAAGGAACTCATCGTCTGATGAAACTGAGCTAACGACTCCATCTTCAGCGACCTGTTTGAGGATTGGCATCAAGACTGATCTCTGCTTCTTGTTTTGCTCCACTTTTTCGACGGGGACCGTCACTTCAACAGGAACCGGCTTTTGCTCGACTGATGATGTTCTTCTTTGTGGAGCGTTTGCTTCTTGCACTTTCAGTTCTTCAGGCTGAGTCGCCATTTGAACCGGCTTCTTGATTACCGGTTTATTTGGTGTTGCTTCCCCGGATGGTTTTTCAGGGTTTGTGACATCACCTGATGGTTTCTGTGTTCGAGCGACAGAGGGCTGCGACAATGGGTGAGTGTTTGGATTCGCTTGCTCACGATAAAGAACGAGTGCATGCAGTGCGTGATAAAGCGGGCCGCAATCTGCTGGCTCGTGAGCATTTCGAATCAGGTCGTAGCTGAGCGTTTGCACGGCTGTTCGAATCCACTGTTCTTTCAGTCGACTTTTCGGAAGCGAGACAACGATCCACTCCAGCATGTGACCTGAGTATTTAATTCGTTCGTTGAAATCATTGCTGTAGCCGACAGACTTGAACCAGTTCGTGGCGAACGATCCGTCACGATTCTGCATACGTTGTGTCGCAAAGAGGTAGCGTTGCAGCTTTTGATCCGCTTCGAGCCAGGCACCTCGAAGTTGACCATGCTTTTTCAGGTACGAGTTGCGAGCATAGGCGAGTGCAAACATCCCGTGAGTTCCACCACATGGAGCATCGTAAGGGGAAGCTTTCACTTGCATTCGCACGAGTCGTTCCATGCTCCAAGGCTCATTCTTTTCGTTGAACCACTGCTCGTCCTGGTCAACATATTGTGTCAGGAACCAAAGGGTCCAGGTGATCTCTTCGTGTGAGCTGACCGACATTTTGGCGTGATCAACCATTTGTTGCATGGTGATTTTCTGTCCTC
The DNA here is from genome assembly GCF_048270125.1 of Thalassoglobus sp. Lineage (NCBI taxonomy): Bacteria > Pseudomonadati > Planctomycetota > Planctomycetia > Planctomycetales > Planctomycetaceae > Thalassoglobus > Thalassoglobus sp. Next base: position 166,760 of record NZ_JBLWTN010000009.1, read on the forward strand.
CAGCCGCAACGAACTCATGGTCGAGAGGAAGGTTACACATGGCAATGACAGCCAGGAACTGATTTGTGTGTCCTTCGAATTCGTAGGGAGTTCCGTTGTATGGATGGGCGCGTCCACCATGCTTGGTCACTTGGAACCACGGAGTTCCACGAAATTTGGCTCCGTTGGAAATCCAGTCAATCGCGTTGACCGGTTTGCCACCCTGTTTGATCACGTAATTTTCACGGAGTGAAAGCAGTCCATGGATGATTTGCCACGGAGTGTGAACATCGGCATCCAGAAATCGATTGCTCGTTGTTGTAATAGCACGATCTACGATTTCGTTCAGCGGATCGAGTTGCTGAGCTGTCGCGGCAGGAACTGCCGGAGCTTTGAGATCCTGAGCGAACGCCGGTGCTGAGACCAGAACCCACGTCATGCAACAAATTGAGATTCGAATAGGCATTGCACGTACCGGCCCGTTGTGTCTGAATTTGGATCGATCAGTTGTATTCATTGTATTGTCGGATGGCATTTTCAGAGGGGAAGTGTTCGTCATCATGATCAGTCAATTCCTGGGACGATCGTTTGAGGTTCGTACAGAACCATGAGGTGGATTCCCGTCCATTGGGTAGACATACTGCCATCCATGTCATTACTGAGTACCATTAGCTGATCGGCCTGAGAGGTCATCACAATCGACAATGTTTCGGTGTGTGGCACGCTTTTCTCAGCTACCGACCGACCTTGCCGTTAAAGGTTGCTTGAGAGAATTCTTCCAAGGGCTGAAGAATCATCGAGATCCTGCGCGATGCTTCGGGTTGCGTAATGTTCGTTGAGAAATTGGCCCGAAATTGATTATTTCAGAGACATGACTGACTCAGAGATCAGCTCGGTTGCGTTTGTCAGTGCGAATTGTTTCAAGAGATTCGCATCATCGCTTAGAACTGATTCTTCCAGAAGGAATTCACCAATCCATACAGTTTAGCGCGAAGCGCATCAACGTGAAGATGAGTTGTCACACTGTCTTCCTGTCGAGCAAGTGATGAAGTCATGAAGCGAACTTCACAGGCACGACAAGCAGCGATAATGTTCTGAAGAGACGGTTGACGGCCTGATGATTTGAGAGACTGTGCAAGTCCAGAGTCAGGGTTGAGAGAGAAGGTTCGGTTCAATGGATGAATAATCTTTAGAACCAGTCTGAAAACCTCTGGAATCGTCGCTTTTCTCAACGTTTGAGAGAGCAATTTCAAGCTTCAGGACCACCTCTAGACAGGGCATCGATTTTGGGGCTTGAAAAGAAAACGTTACCAACATCTTGTATGCAGGAGTCTCTCGATGTAACCCCCGGGCTGCGAGACTGCGAGGATTGATCGAGCAACGAATACTGATTTCATCTTCGCAACCTTCGGGGCGGGTTCAGGAGTTGGCAGTGCAATGACAGATGCGATGTTCACAGCAGATGTTACCACACGGGAATTTACTCCCCGTTCTCAGTAACTGTATTCTCTCGCAGGTCATTGAATTGGAGTGATGCCTTCTCGATCCGAAGCTGGTTGATTCATTTATTGTTGCTGCCGGACAGTCAGCAATTCCATGACGTCGCTTGCAATGAAGAGGTTCAATCACGAAATTGAACGGATCAAATAGTTTCGATGCTCTCTGACTTTGTGGTGTCTTGATGATTCGCTTGCAATGCATTCTGTCCGCTCTCCTTGTACATCTACTTCTGCCGATGCCGGTTTCGTCTGCGACGCCGGATCACATCATTCTCGTGATGGCAGATGACATGGGGTGGGGGCAAACGGAATATGCAAATCACCCCATCTTGAAAACGCCGAATCTCAATGCGATGGCAGCAAACGGGTTGCGGTTTGATCGTTTCTACGCCGGAGCTCCAAACTGTTCACCAACGCGTGCGACTGTACTCACAGGGCGGACGAACGACCGCACTGGAGTCCTCAATCATGGAGTCCCATTACGACCGCAGGAGAAGACCGTTGCACAGGCGCTGAAAAAGGCTGGCTATGCGACCGCACACTTCGGAAAGTGGCATCTTAACGGGATGCGTGGCCCGGGGGCTCCGATCCTCAAGGACGATATTCGCAGCCCAGGAGCGTTCGGCTTTGACACGTGGTTGTCTGTGACGAACTTCTTTGACCGTGATCCAATTTTGAGCCGTATGGGGAAATTTGAAGAGTTTCAGGGCGATTCTTCAGAGATCATTGTTGCTGAAGCAATCAAGTTCATTCAGAAAAACGTTGATGCTGGCAAGCCGTCGTTCTCGGTGATCTGGTATGGCACACCACATAGCCCATTTATGGCGGACGAAGATGACAAGGCGCCGTTTCCAAAACTCAAAGACCCTTCGCTCAGCCACTATGGCGAATTAGTAGCAATGGATCGAAGCATCGGTACGTTGCGGTCCGCATTGCAGAAAATGAATATCGCAGAGAACACCTTCTTAATGTTCAACAGCGACAACGGTGGGCTTCCGAGAATCACTCCGGGGACCGTCGGGAACTTGCGAGGTTTTAAGAATTCAGTCTATGAAGGAGGTTTGCGTGTGCCTGCCATTATTGAATGGCCAGCAGTTATTCAGACTCCGCGCGTGACTCAGTTCCCAGCCTGTACGATGGACATTTTCCCCACATTGGTGGACATTGCTGAACTCCCCGAGTCGAGCATGCTCGCAGTGCGAGACGGAATGAGTATCACCCCACTCTTTCAAAATGAAATCGCTCAGCGACCAGAACCAATGGGCTTTCGACACACAAACCGGGTGGCGCTCATTGATAATGATTACAAGCTGATCACTCAGAAGTTCGGTAGTGGCAAATATGAACTCTACAATCTGAAATCTGATCAACAGGAACAGATGGATCTCCTCGACAGCCAGCCAGAGATCGCACAACGTATGATCGCAGCCATGCAGGCGTGGAACGATTCCATCGAAAAGAGCATTCAAGGGGACGATTACCCTGAAGGCAAAGTGATTCCGGCAGATCCCGGTCCGAGTACCTGGATGACTCTCAAAGAATACGAACCGTATTTAGAGGGCTGGAAAGACCGACCAGAGTTTCGGCGGTATATCAAAATTCAATAACTCCGATTTTCGGTCTTTTTCTTTGAAATCCTGTTTCATCAACCGAACGCTTCCCTGGAAGTGTTCGGTTTTTTCGTTGTGATGATCGTAATCGAGAATATCGTCATTACTGTCAAGCTTTGTTACGAAATCTGCCGATAGCTTCTGTGTATCAGGTGATGAGCCAGATGGGCATGAAAGCAACTCTGTGTGATGGTTTTGCTTGAACGCTCAGTTGCAGGGTCTCTTTTGATGCAGACGAAGCTGACGGGAACGCTTTCCTGCCAGAAGCCATTTCGAATCTATTCGTGGCTGCCCGATTCGTTTGTATCGCGGCTCTCTTTATCTGGTAACGCGTCATCGATTTGAGTTCAGCAGAATCACAGACTTCGTGGGACACCTCACACTCCAGAACTCCGTCAGTGTCCGATACATCTTTCAACCGGCGAGAAGCCACTTGACGCTCAAGTCGAGAATAAGTTCCACATGAAGAGGATGCTTTGAAATGAAACGTGCCTTGTGCCTGACTGCTCTCGTTACTCTGTCGATTCTTGCGTTGTCTACGACATCCCAAGCGGCTCCACCGTTCAGCTTTTCGCAACAAGCTGAGCCAGAACTAAATTGGCAGTCTGATTTACAAGCTGCTCACAAAGTCGCAACGGCCCAGAACAAACCGATGCTACTCGTCTTCGGTGCCGATTGGTGTCACTATTGCAAGAAGCTGGAACGGGAAACGCTCAACTCCAAAGAGCTGTCGGCTTACGTGAACCAATCCTTCGTGCCTGTGCATATTGACGTCGACAAAGACAAGAAGGTCGCACAGATTCTGAAAGTCAGCGGCTTGCCATGCACAATCGTCCTGAGTCCGAATGCAGATTTACTTGGCCGAATTGATGGGTTTCACACTGCTTCGCCATTTCACAAACAACTTGAAGCCGCTCGCATGAAGCATCAAGTCGTTCAGCGAGCATCTTCAACAGCACAGTAAGTCGGCATCAGTGGACGTCAGCGGTCATCTGAGAGCAGTTTGCTCTATCATGTACCCGTAAAGAAGTTGTTGCACCAGCGAAATTGCTGTTCGCGTCCTGCCTCGTGGCGAACAGCAATTCGGAAAAGGCTAATCAGAAGCCTTACAGACCACGTACAGAAGCGGAGACATTGCTGGTCGCGATTCGTCCGGCCAGTGAATGTTGTGTAGTTCTGCCGAGTCGATACTCTTCGTCAGAAACGATTCAACGGCATTTGCTTCGTCGATTCCCCCGGGATGTCCGACATATGCCAGGACGGAGAGTATTCCGCCCGTCTTCAACAGTTGCAATCCGAGTTGAATTGCACTGACTGTCGCTGGACCTGTGGTTGTCAGAGATTTGTCACCGCCAGGCAGGTATCCCAGGTTGAATAGGATGGCACTCACGCTTGACTGGTACTCTTCCAGAAGCGATTGCAGTACTTGGGCATGATCACCCAAATGGTATTCAATGTTCTGACGCTCGCGGCATCGATCTTTTGTCGCATCGATTGCCAACTGCTGAAGGTCGCAGGCCAATACCGTTCCCGACTCCCCGACTAATTCGGAGAGGAAGAATGTGTCGTGACCGTTCCCACAGGTTGCGTCGATGACGAGATCACCGGTCTTGATAAAATCACGAATCAATTCGTGAGCGATCTGCGTGAGCTGAACCATCTCTGCACACCGATCTTACTTAATGACTTCCTTAGGGATTTGCCCGTCGAGATATCTCCAGTTTTTAATGAAGGAGATTACGTCTGCGACTTCCTGCTTGCTCATTTTCCGTTCCAGACCGACAGGCATCAACGAGACGCCAGTATTCTTGAACTCTTCGATGTTTTCGCGGTCAATCGTGACCAGCTTGCCCTCAGGTTGCTTCAATGTCACGGAAGTTGAGGTTTCCGAAGCGACAATCCCGGAATGAACTTTGCCATCGGTATCGAGAATGTTGAAGCTGAAGTAGTTGGCATCGATAGCCCGGTTTGGATCGAGAATGTTCATCAGATAGAAATCGGGTGTCTTGGTTCTCGAATCGGAGATATCAGGAGCGACATTGACTCCGACGTCGCCCACCTTATGGCAGGTCGCACAGTTCTTTTCGAAGGTCACTTTGCCTCGCAACGGGTCGGAGTCCATCGTCAAACTGACTTGATACTCTGCGAGTACCTTCACGCGATCGGCAGGTGGTTCGCGTTTCAGAAGTTTCTGGGCACGAGCAACGAGTTCTTTGTCGGAGAGTCGATAGAGCGTTTTCTCGACAGTCGCGTCAATCTCCAAAGCTGGAACCCGTCCAGATTCAATTTCATCCAGCAGTGCCGGAGCTCGGCTTGTGTTGCTGGCCATTGCTTGCAGAATGCTTCTTCGGACGCTTCCCCGTCGTTTCGGGAGCAGTTCGACCAGAGCTGGGTTGACTTGAGCTGCAGGTCGTTTCAAAAGTGCTGAGAGTGCCAATGAAGCACGAGTTGCATCGCCCGAACCGGTCGCGGTGATCAGTTGCTGAAGTGATGCGTCGTCATCAGCGAGGCTTAATAAGTCAAAAAGGATTGGTAGTTCTTCTGCTATGGAATCTTTGGTTTTCAATTCCCGCGTCGCTTCAGTCATCGTGGCAGCGATGTTCTCTTTTGCTTTGTCAGGTAAACTTGCAATCAGCGAGTTTAAAGCTGTGCGTCCACCTGGGAAGCCTTGAACGAGACCAGAGAGGACACTCATTCGGGTCGTGAAAGAGTTGTTTTCATTTCCGACGATCGTTGCCAGAAGTGTGCGAGCCTGGTCTTTCTGATTCTGTTTGGCGACCAGTTCCGCAAGGTCTCGAACTGCAGCGTAAGTTTGTAATCGCAGAGCCTGTTTTTCAGCCTCGTTCTTCGGATTAAATTTTTCGAAGGCAGCGATGAGTTGTGTGGAAACGTCTAGGGATTCACTTCTGGCAGCAAGTCTTAAGTAGACGGACAGCCAATAAGGGTCGTATTGCTCAGAGTCTTTCTGAGTCCCCGGAACAATTTGCTTGAGGATTTGGTCGAGTACGATTTTCTGATCAGCTTCAGACAATGTCTTCCAGGGGACTTGTCCGAGCATTTCAAAAATGAACGAACTGACCGGGATTCCGGAGTCTGTTCTTTGAAAAGAGGAGTTGACGAGTTCCTTCCATTCTGGAGTCTCTCCAAAATGACGCTGGCCGAGTTCGAAGAACGATTTCAGGAAGTAGATGTCGTTTGCATTGCTCATGGCTGCTTCGAGGTCAGCCATGGTTAACTTGTCTAAAGTGGCGATTAACGGCAACAGGTGTTTTTCGTCCGACGTTTTCGGAGTATTGATTCGATTTCGAAGTTGCGGCACGATCTCTTTTGAGTCACTTTCGATGAGTAGACGTTGTGCATGATTTTGTTTCCAGACGGAATTCGAAGAGAGCGCTTCGATTAACTGGTCTGGAGAGCTTGAGTCAACCACTTCGAGTTTGTGATCAGAGGCTGCTGGCGGCTGAGAGCGAACAACTCGCCAGATTCGTCCTTTGTCGAGACCTAATGTCAAATCGGGACGATCTTTCAGTTCAACAGGCATGAACTGTGGATGCTCGATGACTGCGCGATACATATCAACAACGTAAAGAGCTTTGTCTGGGCCGTGTGCAAGATTGACTGGTCGGAACCATTCATCTTTTGTCGCTAAGAATTCAACACCTTCTGTTTCAGAATGTGAACGAGATGTCGGCCCAATGGAGACTGGAATTTCTCGGTGAACAAGATTTGCAGTCGGATCACAGGTGAAAATGTTTCCAAAGAAATTGTCTCCTAGTGACGAATCGTTGTAAATCAAGGCTCCGCACGCAGCCGTAAACTGATTCGCGTGCAAGTTCGAAGTGGTCCAGGTTCTGGAGAGTGGATAGAGTTTCGAATCTTCCCCCGCAGCGGCAACATCTTCGTAGAAACGCGGGATTCGCAATCCCGGAGTCAATTTCAGTTGTTCATCTTCAAGAACGATTTGTCGGCCGGGGTTTCTATTTGTACAGACAAAGCGATTCCCGTGAGCATCGAAAGCCATTCCAAATTGGGCCATCCCGGCGATTGCTTCGTACTTGCCGGTGAGAGGATCGAAGCGGAAGTCACGACCTGAGATCGAAAGCGGTTTCGCTTTGGGATCTAGGCCCCAGGGATTGTCGGGACCGGGGACGATGTTCCCACCACGTAATCCGTTCGCAATATAAATTTTGCAATCCATGGCGAGCTGTGGGTGATTGTGTCGCAGTTGTGGATTTTCGGTTGCGAAGCCCTCGAACCAGACTTGAGTCTCGTCAGCCTTGCCGTCTCCGTTGGTGTCACGCATGAACTGGATTTTTCCATCTGTTGTGACGATGACTCCGTCTTTCCAGAACATTAATCCGTTTGCAAACAGCAGCTTCTCGGCAAAGGTCACCGGATTGTTAAAACGTCCATCACCGTCGTCATCGCTGAGGACTCGGATGCGGGAGAGCCCGGGCTGCCCGTCGCCGGGGCCGTTGGGGTAGTCTGTCATTTCGACGACCCAGAGTTTGCCATCGGTGTTGAATGCGATATGGACCGGGTCGATCACGTCCGGCTCAGCTGCGACCAGTTCGATTTTGCAATCGGCGTGCAAAACAAATTTTTTGGCAGCTTCCTCAGCTGAGAAAGGACCGAATTCGGCGTTTTTGTTCTCTTGCCCCAAGGCGCAGGAGGTCGAGATCGCAATAAGCGATACCAAAAGAAGTGACACGCGAACATTCAACAACATCGTTGCCTCGTCTGAATCGTGGAGTGAGTTCTGGCATTGATTTGAAAACCTGAAGTCGGCCTCTCAATTATTGAGAAGGTCGCGCATTGAATCAGAATTCAAATCGGACTTTGGAGGGAGATTCAGTGTAAAGAAAGAAGCGTCCCGAAAACAGCGACCGAATCCAAACAGCCTCAATTGGCGGCTTTCGCACTCTGGTGGTCATCGATTTGCCTTTGTTTTCCAGGTCTCCCAACACTGTAGGAAGTCCAAATTGAACTACACAGTCGGGGAAGGATCAAGGCAGATGAGCCGTTGAATTGACGCTCAACGGCTCATGTCGGTTGAAGAATGATTACTAGATCATCTTTCGAATTGGTTTGCAGGATCTGCCTCGTGGCGAACAGCATTTTTAATAGAGAAATGCGTTCTTCACGGGCACACGGTAGAGCAAGCTGATCTAGTCGATTGCCAACATGCGAACGTTGACCGGCGTGGAGATGTTCAAGACGGTTCCAGTCGCTGAAAGTTTTCCGGTTTTTTGATCGATGCGGAAGACGACCACTGTGTCTGAGTTTTGATTAGCTGCCAGAAGAAAGTTTCCGGTCGGGTCGATTCCGAATCCTCTGGGGATCTCTCCATTCGTTGGGGCATAACCCAACGGCTCGAGGGTTCCATCTTTGCGAATGCGGAACATCGCAATGCTGTTGGGACCACGGTTCGAGACGTACAGAAATTTCCCTGACGGATGGACCAGAGTCTCGGCTGTCGAATTTCCTTCGAGTCCGGTTCCTTCGGGAACTGTCGAGTAGGTTTCGATCGGTGTCAGCACCCCTTTGTTGGCATCGTAATTGTAAGCTGTCACCGAAAGTAGCATTTCGTTGTTGGCAAATGCGAGCTTTCCATTCGGATGAAACGAGAGATGTCGAGGACCGCCTCCGGGGATGCTTTTGGTAAACGCAGGGTCATTTGGTGTGAGTGTTCCAGCTTCTGCATTGAGCTTGTAGACCAGAAGTTGGTCGAGGCCCAAGTCTGCGACGACGGCAAACTTGTTCGCAGCGTCGACATTGACGGAGTGAGCATGCGGCCCTTTCTGTCGACGTTCATTGACGCTTGAACCTTTATGCTGCATGAGACTGGCTGCCGGTTTGAGCGAACCATCTTCATCAATGGGAAGGGAAGCAACGCTTCCGCCTCCGTAGTTAGCGACGAGCACACATTTTCCAGTCTGATCGACAGTCAAATGACACGCCCCCGGTCCGCCTGATGATTGGCTGTTGATCTTGGTCAGCTTGCCGGTTTGAGCATCGAGTTGGAACCCAGTCACTCCCCCCGCAGCCCCCTGACCTGGTCCTGCAAAGTCCGACACCTCATTCACGGCATACAAGAACTTTCCGGAAGGACTGATCGCCACAAACGAAGGATTGGTCAGTTCAGCTGCCAGCTCTGGTTCAGACGTCTCACCAGTCTGAGGATTGAGCGTGAACGTGTAAATCCCCTTGCTCTCTTTGCGGGTGTACGTCCCGACATAAACCCGAACCGCATTAACACTTTCTTGTTGAGCGAAGCCCTCATTCATATTGAAGACAACCTGTAAGCAAACCAAAAGGGAGGTCATGATCAGTGTGCGTTTCATGGATGTTCCGTTTCAAATCGTCGATGTTTGAGTTTGTGAAACTCCAGAAAGTTTCTGGTAGTTCAGTTTTGTATTGTGTTTGGTAATGAAGCAGCTTTGCCAGGCGAGGATATCGGCGGAGGACGTTTGGGTTGGGAAGATGCGGAGCTGAAGATTGTTCCCGAAGGGTTGCAGTGCTTCTTTGGATTCACAGATTGTGGCAAGTCGATGTTGGAGATTGAGCGTTTCACCCGCGTAAAGTTTCTTTTGTTTGCCCTGCTCTAAAAGATAAACTCCTGGTGTGGTCGTAAATTGCTCTGGGTTCAGGTCGTCAATCGAAATCGCTTTCCCGATCTTCGCAGGCGCATTTAAGATGGCTCCGCGGGTCCGCGCTGTTTCGCATTGTTGATTGAGCATCAAGGCAGCCCAGCGAAGCTCAAACGGAGTCCGCGTTGGAGCATGCTGCAAAGCGCGTTGGTCGAATTCTTTTGCGATTAACGGATCGCTGAAAATTTCGTTGAAGTTTTCGGCAAGGTCATCATCCAAAATACTTTGCATCGCGAGTTCGCTGGCATGGAAGAATGGATCGATTTCGTCCCAGCTAAACTCGGTTTTATTCGTCACTTCGATGTGTGAGAACTTCCCGGATCGTCTCAACTGAATGAGCAGCGTGTTCCAGGTGCGCGGTTCTCCTGCAAGGCCGAGACGTTGGCAAACGTCTGTGAACATTTCGTTTGCTGCGGGGTCCATCACAATCCGGTCGACAGAGAATCCATCGTGGCACAGCTTGTAGGCTTCACAGATTCCACTGAGCGTCATTTGCAGTTGTGTTTCTGCGAGACGCTCTTCGAAAGCAAACAGATTGCGTTGTTTATTTGACGCTTTCTTGCGAGGTGATTTCTGTTTGCTGCTTTCAGTTTTTGGGGCACTTTTGGTGGGCTCGGCGGAACCGTTGAGGCGGTCGCCGACGCGAATCTCTTCGAGACGCTGGCGTCCGTAGTCGACGTAGTCTTCGGAAAGTTCGAAACCAAGAAATTTGCGATTCAGTTTCTTGGCGACTGCCAGAGTCGTTGCACTTCCGGAGAAGGGATCGAGGACGGTATCTCCTTCGTTGGAGCAACTGCGAATGATGCGACCGAGAAGTTGTTCAGGCATTTGGCAACCGTGGAAACCTTGACGTTCTTTAAACGTTCCCGCAACACGAGGGAAGTACCAGGTGTTTTCATCCGCCTGAAAGCAGGTTTCAAGATCTTGGGGACGTAGCGTCCAGGTTCGCTTATCGTCGGGGACTGGTTTGATCTCCTCCGGAGACCATGTTCCATCGTCAGCGATGATTTCGCCCACGACATCAGCGGGACGGATCATCCATGTGTCGTCCGGAAGGCGTCCTTTGGGATTGGCACGTTTGTCGTTGTAGACAAGTTCGCGAGCGGAGGGGATGCGGTTCTCAAGGTCCTCCGAGCGAAACGTGAAGTTGTCAGCATCTTTCACGAAGTAAAAGAGATGGGCGTGGGAGCGAGTAAATTTGTATTTGCAGTTCACGCCAAAGGTGTAATACCAAACGACCCAGCTGCGAGTGTGGAAGCCGACTTCCTGGCTGAGGATTTTGAGCTCCGCTGCGTATTCGTCTCCGATTGCGAGCCAGAATGTTCCATCCGGTTTGAGAGCCTCGTAAACGTCAGCGATCCATTCACGTGACCATTCGAGGTACTTCTCTCGACCGAGTTTGTCGTTGTATACATCGTACTCATACCCAATGTTGAATGGGGGATCGGCGAAAGCAAGATCGATGCTCCCGGCGGGGAGTTTCGCCATGCCAGCGATACAGTCACCCTGATGGATCGTGTTGAGAAAATCGTCCATGTTATTGGTTGGGTCAGCAAGAGAATGGTGGAAAATCTCATGTCGCGAGAGAGTGATCTATTCTAACAACAACGAAAAAAAAAGCACCCGCCGCAAGGTTGCGACGGGTGCTCTTGATTGATTCCATTTGGCCTTGATTTTGATCTTCAGCCAAGGGAGAGAAGAATCATATTAGAACTGATCCTGAAACTTGAAATTGCTCCCTCAAGACGTTGAGAAAAGCTTTTGTTTCAGAGATTTTCGGACTGGTTCTAGTTCAGGATGGTTCCTGTTTTGCCAACGATGCTGTTGATCTTTTCAGCTGAAAGATCGCTTGCTTTAAGTTCTTCGTTGACTTTCAATTTTCCGCCAACCCACATCATGACAGTGACTTCGGCGTCTTTTGAGATTTTGTAAGAGGATGGTCCGGTGACTCCATCAAAGGTTGTGAGTGGAGTGCTGGTGATCCCTTTGCTTTGAGCAACTTTCTTAAGGTCAGCTTCTGTTGATTCTGGTGAATCTGAGAGCAGCACAACAAAGGCAGCCATGTCTTTCGACTGATTCTTGGCTACTACTCCATCGACACTTTTTACGAGTGAAGCAACGTTGTCGTCCATGTTGCGAGCGAAGATGCTTACAACTGGCTTTTGACCGTAGCGGCAGCGGTAGCAAAGTTTTGTTCCAGCAGCAGGACCGGTGACGTCTTTGACGTAGAATGCGCCAACGCCTTCACCAACTTCGAGTCCACCAGCAATGGCCATTGTGGAAAGAGTCGCAACAGCGACGGTCAACATGAGAAGCTTCTTCATACCTAAATCTCCTTAGAACATGGGAAATGTTTTTTTGAACTGATCCGACGACCTGATGTTGGTCTCTCAAACGAAGAGAAAATCATTCATCAAGCAATTCCACATTGCGTAGGTTTCCGGATACGTTCTTTGCACTTGTACAAGCGTGCCCTGCTTGAATTCTCAGATTATAAGCACGGGCGACAAACCGACTCTGTGAGATAGTCCACAATCCTTTAAGACCGAGCGGTCAATGGCGTCATGATTGAGTTCAGCGAGTTCGCGAATGCGAAATGACCGACACGCCATTCATCAGTGAACGCAGATTCTACGAAAAGGTTTCGCACAAATGCAACAAGAATCCGATGGATATTGCAAATCGTATCATATGTGAGGTGTCGGGGGAGTCCAGTCTCCCCACTGACGCAGGTAGTGAGCGAACGCAGGCTGCGAGTCCTGACGTTCTTCGAGCCAGAGCTTTGTTTGGGCGACAATCTCTTGTTCTTCATCTAAAGAAAGCTTTCCCATCAAGACCTGGGCTCGGAGAAAGACAAAGTAGGTGTCGAGGACGTCGCATCGGCAATAGTCGTTGATTTCTTTGGCCTTGCCGGCAGTGTACATATCTTGCACCTGTGAACCATCGATGCCTGATTTGCCGGGCTTGCCGATCAGATTCGCCAGCAGATTCAACCCCCCGGTGATGCGTGTTGCTCCGAAGTTGGCAAACAAGTCCATCATGTCAAAATGGGCTTTGCGGTTGTATCGATTGCGAGCCTGCTCGTACGCCGGAGCTGAGAGATTGAACCAGTCTGGCAGAGAAAGGCCATAGCGAAAGGCTGCATACTCCAGCACCGGGACATCATAACCACGCCCGTTGAAGGTGACCAAAGTCGGACGGCCGTAGTGTCTCCAGCCTGCCCAGAAGCCCTTTGCGATGACAGCAGGTCGGAATTCCGGTTCATCAAGAACTGTGAGGTCGATCAAGCGAAAGTTGGCAGAGACCTTGGCGACCGCGACAGAGATGGGCAACACAAATGTCGGTGGTAAGACATCTTTTCCAGTCTTCTCGATCAGCTCATCGCGAAATTTCCTCAGAGCATCTGCTCCAGAGAGTTCTTCGGAGGAATATTTCACTTTGGAAATCAAATCGCCATCGCCGACCGCTTCAACATCAAAGATCAGGTAGGAAACGTCGTTGCTGGTATCAAACATTCCATTTCCTTGTCATGAATACTGGCTTGATGACCATAAAGCTTCGCGGTTTTCTCGTTTGATGCAAACTTCCCAAAGGGATTTGTCCATTCTAACGAGCTCGGACATGACCTGCATCAGTGGTTGATTTTTCTTGATGTGAAAAAAATGGATACAGTATTAGCTTGCCGTTTTGAGAGAGCATTTTGCAATGGAGGGATGCAACCTTCCTCGTGGATCTGAGAGCTATATGGCATGAAAAGCTCTGTTCACGGATCAAAAAGATAAAAGAAAGTGCTTTGAGGAGATGGAAGAAGGGGCCATTAACATGGTCACAGGAGAGAGAGTCCTGGTCGAGGCGATAGTCCCTGCCTGACTCTTGCAGGGTTCCCACTTTGAAGAAGCTGACCGGGCAGATCGTGGGGCAGCGAGAAGATTCAGTGGGAAGAGAGCGGAGATGAACGTTGGAAGTTGCTTTTCCGGGGAAACTGGAGAATCGAAAAATGTAGAAATGGCAGGCATTTTGAGAAATCGACGCATTTGAAAGCATTGATTTCAGTCTGCTCACTCAAATCCGCTTGAACCAACTCATCCTGCCTGACTGGACTTTGATGGGGTGAATGCGAGAATTCTGTAAAAATCAGTCTACACAATCCACTCAAAACGTGTTCTAATCAAAGTTGCTCAAGGAAAATGGTTTCTCGCAGACCTCCTCTGTCGAGATGGCGGCCTGCCATCAAATAACCAGTTGAACGGACTCTTCAGCCGAATAGACTCGGTTGCTTCCTAAGGTGAGGGCACCATTTTTTGAAAGGTGGCAGTTCATCCTTTCAAACAATCACTCTTGTTGATCTGCATTTTTCCTTCAGCCAAACAGCCTTGAGGCACCAACCTTCAGGCAAATCGCCTTCAACACAACAGTCCCTAGCATAGTCGCATCACTGTGATGAAAGTTCAACTCTTGTTACCGAAGGTTCATAAACAGAATCCATGTTCTGTCACAAGTTGTTACGTCAAAACCAATTAGAGTGATGGCGACTTCAGCCATCCTGAGTGTGACGCCACAAATACAATGTTCAGTCGTTTTAATGACCAGTTCGAGACCTGTTCCGAGAACTTATTGAAAAAAGAATTTCTCAGGCTTTGAGAATCCAGATTCAAGCTCTCAGATCAGTTCCTGATTTCTGGTGGTTCATTTGAATTGAATAGATTTCCAGCGACGTTTGATGAGCAGGCCAACAAACCTGCAGGAGACTTCGGGACACGTCCCTCTTCAGTCAGCAGGATACTGAAGAAGCGTGGAAACGAAGATCCTCAATGTCTCTCGATCGCTGGCCATCGTGTTCCGTAGTGAATTCCTACTGAAAATTCAGTCCGTAGAGGCCATTCAAGCAGACTGCCTGATTGTGTCTCCCGATCCGTTGAAAGTCGAGTTGTCCAATGGAATCTACTAAAAAATTTGTTCGATTGCTTCCGTCTACCGATCTCCCTCGGTATACGCACATTCCTGGCTCAGGGTCACCGCATCCATATCGAGATCCCCGTGGCCATAGTTACAACCGCCGTCCGCAGCCTCCCAAAGGACTGAAGGAAGCTCAGTGGACTGAAAACCGCAGTTATCTGATCGCTTTGGATTACTTTAATCTCGGATTCTATTGGGAAGCTCATGATGAGTGGGAACGATTGATGCGAGCAACAGGTGTCGATTCAATGTGTGGCCTGTTCCTGAAAGGCCTCGTCAAGATGGCTGCAGCAGGGATCAAGGTTCGTGAAGAAAGTATCCACGGAGTCCGTCGTCACGCAGCCTCTGCTGGCGAAGTATTCGCAGACGTCGCTGCGGAATCGGATCAGGATCGCTATTGTGGACTCGATTTCACGATCCTGCAGTTCGCAGCGGATCGCGCAGCCCAGTTGAGTTATCCCTCGGATCTGGAGCCGGGGCGTCCATTACGAGTCTTCCCGTTTATTCTGCTTCCTGAGCCAATTCCGTTGCTCTAAATTTCAATTTTGTTTGATCGGTTTCATCGAGGCTGAATAGTTCAGCAGAACCCTCTGCGTACGATGCTTTTGGGAAACACCAGAGCAGATCCAACACTGGTCTTCATGCTCAGCCTCGTGGCGAGCAGTCTTGTGAAGTCGTGAAATGATTTTCACAGGCGGGACAGACGTTGGAAATGCTCTAAGCCTCTTGAGAAAGTTTCGAGAGGACTTCATCGAAGTCACAGGCGATTCAGTCGGGATGTTTTCATCGGAAGTCGCTGTCGTGTGCGATTTTTGAAAGCTTGTTCAGGTTCTGTGAGAGTAAATTCGTGTCGAGATTGTGGGAAAACACATGGCAGGTTCGGCACTTGGTCGAGAAGAATATATTGAACAAGCGTACTTCTTTCGTGTTTATCGCGAGCGGCTTGAGGACAGTACACCTTCACAGGAGATTCTAGCTGCCCTGAAAGAAGAAATTCTGACCACAACCAAGTTGCCGATGGCAATTGATTTTCTGATAGGGGAAATTCAATTAAACGGACGCCTGGCTGACGGAATGGTCCGTTTGTCGCATTATTTTTCGCCGTTTCAAACTTTCATCGTTCAAAAAGCAGAAGAGGACAACGCCCGGTTTGACTTCCGTGTCGCATTGAAAATTCTCGAATGCGAAGCAGAGTTTCGCAGTTCCGAAGAACTCGATCAGGCGGCGTTGTTTGTGTATCAATTTGAGTGTCTCGCACGAAATCGACTCGGGTACGACCACGGAATTTCTGCAATTGCAGACGATTCTGTCTACTCTCAAGAATGGCGGGACTGGATTCGCAAAATTCGGTTCGATCTCGGGACAGTCGATTTTTCTGACATGTTATACATGCGTTCGGAGCAGCATGTGATCGATGTGCAGAAACGTCAAAATAACCCGGATTACAGACCTTCGTATCCTGTTCTGTTCGACTCACGGGCTGGTCGAATTGCCCGAGCCAATCACGGGAAGGATCCGTTGTACCTGTTTGCTGCGTTGCAGAGACAGCTCGGATATCCGGTCGTCCCGCGAGGAAAAGCAATCGTCAGGCCCGAAGTTCATCCTGCATTGGAGGCTCGGATTCATCGGTTGGAAGCCCGGCTGTCACTGCTGGAGCAGGAAGAAAAAGGAGGCATTGACCTCTCTCCCTTTTATGAAGATGGCGGAAAATTCAAGGACGACCCGAAAACAATATAAGGAAGCAATGAATTGGCAACTCGAGAAGCGGTTACGCTGAAAGCCATTTAGAGCAGTTTGCTCTACCGTTTGCCCGTGAAGAACGCATTTCTCAAGTAAAAATGCTGTTCGCCACGAGGCAGAACCTGCAAACCAATTCGAAAGATGCTCTAGAATGGATCGTGAAATCTGAATTTCCTCTTTCAAACATTGAGAAAACGAACCATTCCACAAGTTTTCGGGCTGGCTCGAGAGAACAGATTCATACAAAATTTCAGGTGGCCTCAGCCATTTGATCATTCTCGATAGCCCCCTAAGATACAGGGACGAATTAATCAGTAAACGCGAGGTGGAGGCAAAATGTCTTCGACAACATACATGACGCTTGAGGAACTCAAAGAAGAATTCGAATTTCTAGGAGATTGGGAAGCACGTTGCGACTTTCTGATCGACTTGGGATTCGAACTTCCCAAGCTTCCCGATGATGCGAAAATCGAACCCAACCGAGTGCATGGGTGTCAAAGTAATGTTTGGCTGATTGCATCAGTGAATGAAGAGCAGGAGCCTGTCACGATTCGATTTCTGGCCAACAGCGATGCCATGATCGTCAATGGATTGATCGCAGTTTTAATGGCGATTTACGACGACAAAACGCCAGAAGAGATCATCGAAACGGACGTTGAAGAAATTTTTCACGAACTCGAACTTGATCGGTATCTAAGCCCCGCCAGAAAAAACGGTTTGTTCGGAATGGTCAAACGTGTCCGTCAAATCGCAATCTTCGCTGCATCTCAGGATTCGGAATAATCTGTCACTTTCCGGCCCCTCTTCACGCGGTTGAGATGAGTGAGTAAAAATGTTTTACAAGCGGGCAGTAATCCTTTTCCTGGACTGGAACGGCGCGGACTTCTTCAGGTTTTGTTAAAGCGAAGAAATCATGAGCAAAATTATGGAGACTCAATTATTCGACGTCGCTGCCATCCGTGATCAGTTTCCCGTTTTTCGAGAAACGCTGCCGAATGGTTCTCCTGTTACATTTCTTGATAGCGGAGCATCGGCACAAAAACCGCAATGTGTCATCGATGCCGAACGAGAAGTTCTCGAAACCCACTACGCCAATGCTTATCGAGGCGTGTACCAGTTTGGCGCCCAGATTGACGAAGAACTCGAAGCAAGCCGTGAAGCAGTTCGCCGACTGATCAACGCTGATGACAGTTCCGAGATTATCTTCACTTCCGGGACGACGATGTCCTTGAACATGATTGCCTTCGGGTGGGGGGCTCGTCATCTGAAAGCAGGTGATGAAATTCTCCTCAACCACATGGAGCATCACGCGAATATTGTCCCCTGGCAACAAGTTGCAGAGCGAACCGGTGCGGTCGTCCGTTATCTGCCTCTCACACCAGATGGGCGACTCGACCTGCAGCGACTTGATGAGTTCGTGACTCCCAGGACGAAGGTCCTTTCTGTGACCGGGATGTCGAACGTTCTCGGAACGATCAATCCAATCCCGGAACTCTCCAAACGTATCCACGATGTCGGAGGGATTTTCGTTGTCGATGCTGCTCAAAGTGTGCCGCATCAGGTTGTCGATGTCATCGCTGATCAAATTGATTTTCTGGCTTTCTCCGGGCACAAGCTGTATGGTCCGACCGGAATCGGCATCATGTACGGGCGCAGCGACCTGTTGGAGCAGACCGATCCCCTGCTCTTTGGCGGCCATATGATTGACCGCGTTTATGAAGACCACTCAAGTTGGGCTGAAGCACCAGCGAAGTTTGAAGCGGGGACACTGCCGATCGTTCAGGCGATTGCCCTTAAAACCGCTGTCGAGTACGTTGAGGGAATCGGCTTTGAGGCAATGCATGGGCACGAGGTCGGTTTAACGCAATCTGCCCATCAACGTCTGATGGAGTTGCCGGGGATGACCATTTACGGTCCGTCGATCGAACACAAAGGGGCCATTCTCAGCTTTACGATGGATGGCGCTCACCCAGAGGATTTAGCACAGCTTCTGGATCGCAAAGGCGTTTTCGTTCGTCACGGTCATCACTGTACGATGCCGTTGCACGATCTGTTGGGTGTCTCTTCGACGGTTCGTGTCAGTTTCGGCCTCTATAATAATCAAGATGATATTGATCGCTTGATCGACGCCTTGCAATTCGCTCGGCACCGTTTACGTTTGGGATGAAAACCTGCTCGAAATCGCACAGCGGGTCGGGTATTATTTTTAAGAAGTGTAAGACAATGCTGAAGGTCGTTGCCTCTCCTGAAGGTGACGACCACCTGGTCAGCCCTTGTTGGCTCTTATTGAATTTCCAGTACCGCTTTTCGTTTTATCGAATACGACGTTTCCGAGTATGTCCACAGAAATCGCCGAAACTGATAGCTCTTCTTCCTCCCCGGATGGGTTTGTGAAGCGGCAATCTGCAACACTCTTCGCGCCACCATCTCCATTGGTGCTCGAAAGTGGTGAGACACTTGGTCCAATCACCGTCGCCTATCAAACTTATGGAACGCTCTCGCCGAGAAAAGATAACGTCATTTACATTTGTCATGCGTTAACGGGCGATGCTCATGTGGCGGGGAGACATAACGAGAAGGAAAGGAAGCCGGGTTGGTGGAACGGCTTCGTCGGTCCGGGGAAAGCGATTGACACAAACAGATACTTCGTGGTCTGTTCCAATATTCTGGGCGGGTGTCAGGGGACGACAGGGCCCAGTTCAGAAAATCCGCAAACCGGAAAACCATACGGCCCCGATTTCCCGTTTATCACGATCCGGGACATCGTCAATGTTCACAATGCGTTGCTGGATCATTTGGGAATCGAAAACGTCCTTGCCGTTGTGGGGGGAAGTTTAGGGGGGATGCAAGTCCTCGAATGGGTTGTTAATCGACCTGAGCGTGTTGGAGCAGCGATTGTGCTTGCCTCCGGACCGAAGCTCAACGCTCAAGGAATTGCATTCAATGCGGTCGGTCGACGCGCCATCTACAGCGATCCGCTCTTTCAGGATGGTTGGTACTACGGTGAAGAAGAGAAGCCGCACTTCGGTCTCGCACTCGCACGGATGGTGGCCCATATCACCTATCTCTCCGAACAGTCGATTGAGTTGAAGTTTGGACGCAAGCTGCAGAATGGAGACGAGTTTGGTTTCGATTTGAAATCGGAAACAGAGTTCCAAATTGAAAGCTACCTGCACTATCAGGGGAATCGTTTTGTTGAACGCTTTGATGCCAACAGCTATCTCACATTGACGCGGGCGATGGACTACTTCGATCTCGGCGAAGCTTACGGGTCGATTGCCGATGCATTTTCTCGTGTACAAAGTCGGTTTCTCGTCATTTCGTACGACACCGATTGGCTCTACCCAACTCCACAAAGTAAAGAGATCGTTCGAGCGCTCGTTGATGCGAAACGGCATGTGACTTTCAAGGAGTTAAAAAGTGCTTACGGTCACGATGCATTTTTGATTGATCAGGAATTGCCCAAACTCGAAAGCCTGGTTAGCCCGTTTCTGGCCAGAACATACTCTGACCGGCAGTAGCACAGTTCGTGTTTTTGGCACTACGGAATGTGTTTTTATGTGACGAGTTGATCAATTTCACAAGGCAGGATTTGAACACCAATTTGAACAGTGCTGTCGCTGTAGAACGCGGACCTCTTTTCAAGAATGCTCTAAGATAAATTGTCGCTATGTGTGCAAAACGAATCCATTTACCTGATCCTCGGTCTGCTGTGACGAATGATATTATCATCGATAAAATCACTCCCGGAAGCAGGGTCATCGATCTGGGTTGTGGAGATGCAACTTTAGTTGCACGATTGCGCGATGATCATGGGTGCGATGTTTTTGGTGTCGAACTCGATGACGATGCATTCGTGAAAGGGATCGAAAAAGGGGTTCCGATGCTCCAGACCGATCTGAATTCCGGCCTCGCGGAACTCCCTTCACAAAGCTTCGACTTTGCGATTCTCAGCCAAACGTTACAGCAAATTGATCGACCGCTCGATCTGCTGAATGAGATTTTCCGGGTGGCGAAAAGAGCGCTGGTGGTGGTTCCTAATTTTGCACACTGGCGAATTCGGTTGCAGGTTGCGTTGCGCGGGCGTGCGCCTGTGACGGACCATCTCCCCTATGAATGGTACGAATCGCCAAACGTTCACTTCCTGTCGCTTGTCGACTTTCGCGAACTCGCCAGCCAAGGGAATTTTCGCATTCTTCGGGAGCTCCCCATTATCGGTGACCGGGCTGTCAAAAAAGCGTACTTCGCAAACTTGCGAGCCCACAGTGCGTTGTATGTTCTCGAACGTTCAGCACCAGAGCTGCCGCATAAAGATCTGACACAACAAGAAAAAACTGTAGCCGCTTCAGTTTGAAGCCACTAGAGCATCTTTCGAATTGGTTTGCAGGTTCTGCCTCGTGGCGAACAGTATTTTTACTAGAGCTGGTCCTGAAACTTGAAATTGCTCTCTCAAACGTCGAGAAAAGCGACGATTCCAGAGGTTTTCGGACTGGTTCTAGAGAAATGCGTCCTTCACGGGCACACGGTAGAGCAAACTGCTCTACAGTTTTGGAAAAGTGGTGCGTCTGAACAGGTCTCGGCAATTCTTTTGGTGTGACTGTCAGAAGTTCCTCGGATGCCGGATTTGGGCTCCTCAAGTTGGTGTGTGCTGAGTTCCTGTTCGCGGAGTTTCTATTTGGTGGGTTAATCAGCTTCAGGCAGGACAGCGATGCACTCCACTTCATAGCGAATCGTGGATGGCAGGCAATTCGTGATGGTCGTCCGTGTTGGCAGCGGATTCTGAAAGTATTCAGCGTAGAGCTTATTGTACTCCGCGAGGTCGGCGTCATCGCGGACGTAGTTTCTCGTTTGAACGACGTTCTGCAGATCGCAACCTGCTGTCTTCAAGACCGCACGCAGGTTCTCGATAGAACGTCGGAACTCTCCTTCAAAGCTGTCTCCGATAATTTTTCCAGTTGCATCAACAGAAGCCTGTCCCGATACAAACACAAGGTTCCCGACCACCGCACAGGGGCTGAATGGGAGATGTGAAGTGGGAGTGTTTTCGTCTTGCGGGTATTGAATGTTTGATTGGGACATTTTTCGTCTTTCTGATTGTCTATTCAAATAAGTGAGAAGTTGGAGTCGTTCAGGACGTCATTTTTCCGAACAGTATTTGGATTCATACTCGGTACGTTTCGCCTTGAAATAAGTTGTCTGAAAACTCATGCAACTGGCCTTCATGGGCACGATGGGTGTTGGGGCTCTCTCTGGGCAGTTGGCTTCACTCAACTTTGCTGTTCGCGTTGATTCCCAAGGCACATAAGCCTGCCACGAGATACCCCAGTGAGAAGAGGTAAAAGGCAGGAGTCCAGTCGGCGTCGGGGACAGTCGCATCAACTACGATCGGGACGAGCAAGGGGGATGTCGCAGCTCCGAAGTTGCCCCACATGTTTCCCCAGCCGAACACCGCAGCTGTGTTTTTTCCACCGACATCCTGCATGTAGGCCCAAATTGAGGGAACACTGAGATCAGTCGCGAATGCGACGATCGACGCGGCGATGACAAAGCTCCAGGCCGATTCCAGTCTTAGGCAGGAAAGATAAGCAACCATGGCGACCGTATAACAAGCGACCATCGGGAGTGAACGACCCCATCGTCGTCCGAGATGCCGGATCGAAATGTCCGTCACCATTCCTCCGCACAGAGTTCCCACAATTCCTGATGCCAATACGATCGTCGACATCAACCCGCCTGTTTTCGGATCGACATGTTTCACCTCCTGCAGGTACGTCGGAAGCCAGGTCACCAGAAAGACCCAACCGAGGTTGATTCCAAACTGTAAAAAACACATCAACCACATTGTGTAGCTGCGGATCAGTGGGAGCAGTGGTGGAAATTGAGGGGGACTCAGGTCGCCTGCATCGGCATCACCGTAGGAGATCAATTCCTGCTCGCCAGTATCACACCAAGGATGCTCTGAGGGTGTCTCGCGATAGATTCTCCAGAAGTGAAACGCGACGAAAAATCCGGCTGTGCCATACAGTATCAAGACGGCTCGCCAGGAGAGATAGTCTTTCAACAGCCATGCTGTCAGGATCGGTGCGATCGTCCCACCCAGGCGTCCGCCAAACGAGACGACGCTACTCGCTCGGCCTCTCTGGGGGATGGGCATCCAGCGTTTGATGAGACTTCCAGCAGATGGGTAGCAACCTGCTTGGGCAAAACCAAACAACAGTCGCGCGACCATCAGCATGAGGAAGCCGTTGGCCAATCCGGTGAGAATCGTACACAGCGACCAGACGCCAATATAAATCGGCAGCATGGTTCTGGTTCCAAATCGATCCGACAGCCAACCTGCCGGAACCTGTCCCAGTGCATACGTGAAAAAGAACGCACCGAGAACCACACCAATCTGTGTGTCAGAGATTCCCAAGTCAGACTTGAAAGCCCCTTCCTTGGCGATCTCAGCGATGCAGATACGGTCTAGATACAGCATCACCGCAGCGAGCGTTGTCGCTCCGAGGACGTGATGGCGAACATGAGTGGACATAGGCTTGGTTACTTTGTTAGACGGTAGCTTGATTGTCCCGGTTGAAATAATTCTGGGAGCAAGCTGGTGCCAAGTCCCGGATCAGTCGGAAGTTGAAGTCGACCATTCTCAATGACCGGCTGGCGGTCGACGAGTTGATGATAGAACGTGCGGATGTGTGCTCGAACTGTTTCCTGGAAGACAACGTTCGATGAAGCTGCCGAACAGTGAAGCCCGGCATACATTGTGAGTGGTCCGGTGCAGTCATGCATTGTCGCGGGAACATTGAAGGCTTGTGCGAGTTCGATAATTCGGCGAGTTTCACTGATTCCCCCTGTCCAGGTCGGGTCAACCATCACATAATCGGCTGCGCCCGCATTCAGTAGAGACAGATAAGATGTTCTTCCAAGAACCATTTCACTGGCTGCGATGGGCATTCCTGATTGTCGCCGAAAGTCAGCAAGGGTTTGAACGTTGTCGACTCGCAAAACATCTTCCAACCACAGCGGGCGAATTTCCTTCAGTGCATCAGCGATTCGGAGTGCCGATGCCAGTTGGAAAAATGCGTGCCCTTCGATCATGATTTCGATTTGATCTCCGACCCGATCTCGGATGTCCCGCAAAGGTTTCATCGCTTCTTCGATTTCACCGCGCGAAAGATACAGACCACTGTTCTTGTGGGCATGGCGATCAAACGGCCAGACCTTCATTCCGGTGATCCCTTCGGAGACGAGTTCCTCTGCGAGGTCCCCAGCAGCGTGAATGGAAGACCAGTTGTCTTGCAGCGGTCCCGGTTTCCCTTCGTCTCCATAGCCGGGCCAGCCCGGGTGTTGTGAAGTCTCGACCTTCGACTGTTTCAGAGTCCCGTATCCGGGGCCTCCGCAGGTGTTGTAGATTCGGACTTCCGGCTGAACTGCTCCTCCCAGCAGTTTCCAGACTGGTTGTCCGCAGACTTGTCCCATGATATCCCACAAGGCGACGTCAATGGCGGAGAGAGCACGCATTTCTGCACCCGGCAGCCCAAAAGCAGAACACCGCTCGTAGAGAAACCGCCAGTGTGATTCGATGTCGGTGGCTTCGCTGCCGATGAGCCGCTCCGCCATCCAGTCGTGAATCAGCCCATCAATGGCATGCGGTGTGTAGTACGTTTCGCCACAACCGATCAAACCGTCTTCGGTGTGAATGCGAACCAGGATCAGGTTTGTCATGATCTGTGACGGAATCACAGTTTCAATAGCAGTGATTTTAGGCATGGTGACTCGTTTCTAAATTCGTTGTCGTTGGGAGCATTTGCAATGCTTGTCGTGTCTGTGGATTGAGGCTTTTACATTATTATTTGACCAGCAGCACGAGACAGTTTTATGAAGCGGAGTGTGCACATTTTTTTCAAGCTGCCTTAGCTGGAGACTTTCGGTGTCCGGTAATCTTTTGTTCCGTCGATCAGCCCACGAATGTAACCGTATGCAAACAGGCGGCCAAGCATCGTATAGCCCGGTTCTCCATCGTCTTCTCCATAAAGTTGCGGGACGTGATCGGGACGAATCGGGCCATTGAATCCAATTTCCTCGTAAGCACGAATCGCAGCAGCCATATCTGTTGGGCCGTTGTCGTGGAATGTTTCGACGAATGCTTCCGGGGATCCTTGGGCGTCACGGAAGTGAACGTATTGAATATGGCGACCAAGCCGTAGAATTGTGGAGGGGATGTCAACGCCCATCGCAGCGAATGTTCCCTGACAAAAACAGATGGCATTTCTCGGGCTTGGAACGAGAGCGACCAGTTTCTCAAACGCCTCGATGGAATTCATGATGCGCGCTTTACGATGGAACACCGGTAGCGGAGGATCATCTGGATGCATCACCAAAGTGACTTGAGCCTCTTCTGCGACGGGGATTACCTCTTTAAGAAAGGCTTCCAGATTCGCCCAAAGTTGTTCGGCGGAAATTTCCTCTTGGGAGAGTTCGCTCTCGGAGGCGTTGAGAGAAACCGCCTGCTCTGCCTGTTGAAGATTAAAGCCGGTGACCTTTGCTCCCCCACGTTCGGGAGCGGACAGTTCCGTTCGGACCCAATCTGTTCCCGCCATAAAGTTGTAGCAGAGAAGCGGAACGCCGACAGTTCCGAGATTGCGAATCAACTCTTTCATCGCGCGCATCTCACTTCCATCTTCGTCGATTCCCAGCTTGGTTTTTTCAATCGGCAGATAGCCTTCGATTGCGAAGAGTTGCAGCCCATGATCCTCGATTCGCTGCTTTACGGTGACGAGGTCGTTTAAGGTTGGTCCGGGATACCGCGTTACAATTCCTTCGACCCCACATTGCACGGCGAGTTGCATATTTTCCGAACTGGGCGGAGTGAGAACGCTCGCAAGTTTCATTGTGGCCGCCTGCTGAACTTCACTTGTGTGGAAAACGCAATAATTGTGGCGGCATCTTAGCTGGTGTGATTGTCACCGTCGAACAAACCATGTGTTCACTATTAAACCGGAAAGACGGTTTAGCGGTTTATGTCGAGCGAATTCTTGAATGTTGAACCGAAGGTTGCCAGTCGACCAGTTTGAGTTCGACGGTTTCATAACCTCGAAAGCGGTTCATGTTGGTGGTGAAGCAAATTGAGAAAGGACCTGTGATGGCCTCTTGCATTTCATCTGCCCATTCTCCTTTTCCGAAAGCAACGGCACGGAGAACCTTGCTGCCGTCGCGGACTCTCAACGACAGGTGGCGTTCGCCTCCTCCCATTTTTTTGGGAGGTTCGACCAGTTCGATGTTGCTCGCTGAAAAGATTGGTCGACGATGCGCCGCTCCGTATGGGCCGAGCCAGTCGAGCTCTTTGACTGCACGGTGTGTTAAGTCGTGGAGTGTCACCTCGGCGTCAACGTCTAGTTCTGGTTGAGCTGAATCGGATGAGTTATCTTCCAATGCGATTTGTCCGAGTGTTTGGCGAAAGTCATCGAGTCGCTCGGACTTGACCCGTAAACCTGCTGCTGCTTTGTGACCTCCAAAGGCCTCAAGGAGTTCGCTGCAGGCAGACAATCCAGAGTGCAAATCGTATCCATGGAAGGAGCGTCCTGACCCTTGTCCGATGCCTGACTCTGTGTTCATTGCAATCATGATTGTCGGACGTTCGTACTTTTCGGCAATTCGGCTGGCAACGATACCGATGACTCCGGGATGCCAGTCTTCACTCGCTAAGACGAGTGCACCTGATTCGAGCCATTCGGGGTTTTCTTCGATCTGTTCTTTGGCCTGTTTATAAATTTTTCGCTCAACTTTTTGTCGATCTTTGTTGAGCTGGTCCATATAGTCGGCAAGTTGCGCAGCGCGTTGGCGATTCTCAGTGGTGAGCAATTCGACCGCGAGCCGAGCCTGTCCCAGACGGCCAGCTGCGTTGATGCGCGGCCCGATTCCGAATCCGATGTCTTCGGCACTCAACTCTTTTTGTTCATCGAGATTGGCGACCTTCAGGAGCATCGACAGGCCGATCATGGATTTGTCGAGCAGTGTTGATAAGCCGTACTGCACGATGATCCGATTTTCGCCGATCAGCGGGACAACATCGGCAACTGTCCCGATGGCTGCCAGTCCGACGGCGGATTTCAGGTACTCACGCATTCGCGGAGAAGCTTTTGTTCCGTCACCCAGCTTCTGACAAACAGCCCACGCCAGTTTAAAGGCGACGCCAGCCCCGCAAAGCTCTTTGAACGGATATTCGCTGCCCGGCAATCGTGGATGAACATTCGTCGCTGCGTCCGGCAATTCGTCCAGCATGGTGTGGTGATCGGTGATGATCAATTCCAGACCGAGCTCTTTTGCGAGTGCAGCTTCTTTCAGGCTGCAGATTCCGCAGTCGACTGTAATGACGAGTCGGTCGGGATCTTCTTCGTGGAGAGTTCGTATCGCGTCAAGATTCAGGCCATACCCTTCTTCGAGTCGGCAGGGGATATAATAGTCGACCTTTGCACCGGCGAGTTTCAGGCAGTGCCACAAAATACTCGTTGCGGTCACACCATCGACGTCGTAGTCCCCATAAATCGTGATCCGACGCTGAGATTTCATCGCAGCGATCATGCGATCCGACGCCTCTTCGACGCCGGGCAAGAGTCCCGGGTCGTGCAGGTCTTTCATTTGAGTGGTGTAGAGCTTGAGTGCTTGTTCTTTCGACTCAATTCCACGCGCAGCCAAGACTTGAGCAAGCAGTGGCGAACAGGACATCTCTTTGGCCAATCGCCCAATCGCTCCCTGATCGTGTGGTGCAAACCTCCATTGTTTTGGCATAAGATGTCGACTCAATTTGTTTGTGGTTCTTTCGGAAATTCCGTCTCAATGCGAGTGTACCGCGAAGCCGCTGGAATCCAAAGTGATTCAATGCATCGCTTCAAGTTGTGTGCCGAGGCATTGTGTGCTGAGACAATGTCGCCCGGCGAGGTTCGTGGCGCCGATCGAAGTCGGTTGATTTCTGCCTGCTGGCTTCACAAATTCGCGAAAACATCCTTGAGTTCAGGCATTGCTCCACGGTGTGAGGCCACGATGCCGCCGATTTTGTTGGCGAAGTGCCCGGAATCTTTCAGCGTTTTGCCCTGCAACTGAGAAACGATCAACCCCGCCGTGAAGGCGTCTCCCGCTCCGACTGTGTCAGCGACTTGAATTCGTTCACCAGCGACATCAACGACATCATCTTGACTGCTCAACAAGCACCCGTTGGCTCCTCGTGTGATGCAAACCAGATCGAGATCGAATTTCTGGATGAGTTCTTTGGAGAATGCTTGGAAATCCGACGGGAGCCCCAGTAAAGGTGCCAGCAGTTCGACTTCTTCGTCGTTCAGTTTGATGATGTTTGCCAATTTTAAAGAGGCTTCAATCCAGGCGATGTCATAATATGACTGGCGAATGTTGACGTCGTACACTCGCAGGCAGTCGGGTGATGTCGCCTGCACAGCTTGGTGAATTGACGTCCTGGATTTCTCGCAACGCTGCGCGAGTGTCCCGAAACAAACAGCTTTTGCTTTCTGCATGAGTTGCGAGAGCTCGTCGTGAAATTCAAGGTTGTCCCACGCAACACCTTCGTGAATCACATATTCTGGTTGGTTCTGATCATTAAACGAAACAGTCACCCGACCGGTCGGGGCTGTGGGATCTCGCTGAATGGCTGATGTTTGCAACCCTTTAGATTCTAGAAACGTGACAAGTTCATCACCTGATGAATCAGTCCCGATGCGGCTGACGATGACGCCTTGGCCGCCGAGTTGCTGTACCTGGAAAGCAACATTCGCAGGCGCCCCACCGGGACGCTTTTCATCCGGAAAAACATCCCACAGAATTTCACCCAGCCCTACGACAATCGGCGAATTTTGAGAAGTAGTCATGATATCCTTGGCTTGTTCCGAGCCTTATTCCTGGCGTTGTGTATTCATCAATTCTAGCGCTCTATGGGAACACTGCAACGCGAAGGGTTCATTGATGACTGAATCGGTTGAAGTTCTTTTGACACGCCGGCGCCGTTGCGGGATTATCGTTCAAAATGGCGAACCTGAAGTGGCTGGAAGAATTTTGATATTTTCTTCCACAACATGCAGCTCTATTGATTCTGCTCATTGACAGCTGAATTTCGCCCCACCTAGACTCTGCTCAACAAGCGACGCATCCAACTAAGTGAATGAATTGATTCAGTTTGGTTTGAGTTCTTTGTTCCATGATTGGACTGAGGTTCATGACTGGATTATTGGAGATCAAGGATGTCATTTTTTTGATCATGGTACGGTGTCGAAATTTACAGTGTTAGTTTTTGGCAAATCGTGACGAACGCCAAAGCGGAATCGAGGAGCGGATCGTAGATGTTCATCAATGAAGACAGGGCTTCGGGATCGACACTCTGGAGGCGTCTGCAAGTCGGGCTTGTGAGTTTCGCCACCATCTTTGCAACGTCGCCCCTGCTGGCAGCGGATTCGAACGACGTCCCGACCGAGGGAGTCATCGTCAGCTGGCTCATCGCTCTTGGGGGAGCAATCGCTGCTCTTTCCTTTGCGTATCGGTTCTTTAAGTGGATGGTCGAACAGGACGAAGGTGATGAGGCGATGGTCAGAATCGCCGGCTTCGTCCGCGAAGGAGCGGATGCTTACTTGTCGCGCCAATATCGTGTTGTTGCAATTTTCTTCGTGGTGACATCCGCGCTTTTGTTGCTGCTTGCTTATGCATTTAAAGCACAGTCAACCATTGTTCCCATCGCATTTCTGTCGGGCGGTTTCTTTTCAGCTCTCGCTGGCTGGTGCGGAATGAAGACCGCCACGCTGGCAAGTTCACGGACAGCTCAAGCTTGCAAAACCAGTCTGAACGATGGTTTGCAGGTTGCGTTTCGTAGTGGAGCGGTGATGGGGCTGACGGTGGTCGGTCTGGGGCTGATCGATATCTGTATGTGGTTTGCTGTGCTGTATTGGATCTTCCCTTTGCTGGGGACCACACTGACAATTCAGGAAATTACTGTGACGATGTTGTGCTTCGGAATGGGAGCCAGCAGCCAGGCATTGTTCGCTCGCGTTGGTGGAGGGATCTTTACGAAGGCCGCCGACGTCGGAGCAGATCTCGTCGGAAAGGTTGAAGCCGGGATTCCCGAAGACGACCCAAGAAACCCTGCGACCATTGCAGACAACGTCGGAGATAATGTCGGAGATGTCGCCGGAATGGGGGCAGACCTGTACGAATCGTACTCCGGTTCGATTTTAGCATCAGCAGCCATCGGAGTGGCGGCGTATCAGGGGCATCTCAAGATGCAAATGATGATGATGCTCTTGCCGATGGTCCTGGCTGGATTGGGAATCGGCCTTTCGATCATGGGGATCCATCTGGTTCGTACCGATGAGAACGCTGATCAAAAGAAGCTGTTGAGCGCATTGGGAACAGGCATCAACGGCAGCAGCCTCGGAGTCGCTGCGGTCTCGGCCATTATGGTTTATCTGATGCTCGTCCGGCCTTCGGATTCTGTCTCTGAACAACTCGCAGCAGATGGGCTGCGCCACGGAACACAAATGTTCGGAGTGCTCATTGCGATTCTTTCCGGTCTGGTCTCCGGTTGGGTGATCGGGTGGTGGACGGAGCACGCCACAAGCGATGTCTATGCACCAACGAAAAGAATCGCCGATCAGTCAGTCACTGGTCCGGCAACAGTCATTATCGCAGGTGTCGCTGAAGGATTTTACAGCGTTTGGGTTCCCATTGTGGTAGTCGGAACGGCAATTCTAGTTGCCTTTGGTGCCTGTACCGGGTTTCACTATGCCGATGCGGATCTGTTCGCGATGGGGCTTTACGGAGTCGCGATTGCAGCGGTCGGAATGCTCAGCACTCTTGGAATCACACTTGCCACAGATGCGTACGGTCCCATTGCCGACAACGCAGGGGGCAACGCTCAGATGAGTGATCAGGACCCTCAGGTCCGTCAGAGAACTGATGCGCTCGACAGTTTGGGGAACACGACTGCAGCCACCGGGAAGGGGTTTGCGATTGGCTCAGCGGCACTGACAGCACTCGCATTGCTGGCAGCTTACATGGAAGAGGTCCGTGTCGGTTTTGATCGCTGGGTGGAGCCGATTGTCGTCGCTCAGACAGTGGATGACGACAGGACAAACGCATTCGTCGTCGAGTCAGGGGTGCTTGCAGTTCGCTTACCTGACGCAAAAAAGAACTCCGCTTATATTGTCTATGAACCAGTTTCGAAAAATCAGGCGATAAAAACGGAATCGCTCATTGGCGACAAAGCCAAGATCGGCGAGACAGTCCAGATCGACATTGATGAACTTGTTGATGATGGCATGATCGTCAACACGGCAACCGCCCGGATGCCAGACTTCGTTCGTTTTTATAACGTTACGATCATGAATCCGAAGGTGCTGGTCGGGATGTTCATGGGGGTGATGCTGGCGTTCGTCTTCTGTGCAATGACAATGAAAGCGGTCGGTCGCTCGGCGCAGTCTATGGTGAAAGAGGTCCGTAGGCAGTTCCATGAAATTGCAGGGATCATGGAAGGGACAGGCGAGCCCGACTACGCAGCCTGTGTTGATATTAGTACTCGAGCTGCTCAACGAGAAATGATAGTCCCCGCACTGTTAGGGCTCATTGTTCCTGTCCTGGTTGGAATGGTCCTTGGTGTTGGCGGAGTCATGGGAATGCTCGCAGGTGGGCTCACCTCAGGCTTTGCCGTTGCAGTCATGATGTCCAATGCAGGTGGTGCCTGGGACAATGCAAAGAAGTATATCGAAGCAGGTGCTCATGGCGGGAAAGGGACCGACGCTCACAAAGCTGCAGTCGTCGGCGATACCGTTGGAGATCCGTTCAAGGATACTTCTGGTCCGAGCCTGAATATTCTCATCAAGTTGATGAGCATCGTCAGCATTGTATTCGCTGGACTGATCGTGCAATTTTCTCTGCATCTGTGATCGGCGTGAGTTTCTGACACCGGGTTTCAGAGGCAGCGAAAAATCAGGTTTTTAGAGCAGTTTGCTCTACCGTGTGCCCGTGAAGAACGTATTTCTCCAGTAAAAATGCTGTTCGCCACGAGGCAGAACCTGCAAACCAATTCGAAAGATGCTCTAGTACAAATCAGTCCACGGGGATGCGTCTTTGGCGAACATTTCTCCCGACCTTTGTGTCCTTTGAGATGTGAGGACTCGGCCGATTTCAGGAAAAAATTAGAAAAATGTGAAGAAAATTGGGATTTCTTTCTCCCTTTCAAAAACATTACCCTGAATCGCATTCGAAATGCGTAGAATATCGGTAGAGTCAACAGCCAAGCTGGGGGGATGAATTGTCGTCCAGCTCACATTGCAAGTGAAAGGATACTGAATTGACAAATGCCACCCAAACCCGTGTCAGCAAAACAGACGGCCAAGTCACAGCGATCCGTTCGGAAGCTGTGGTTCAAAGAGCGCTGGAAAACGCCTGTCGAATTGCGAATGTCTGCGATGAATACCGAGGTTTGGACACAATCGTGCTAGACCTCACGCAGGTGACTCCATTGTTTGATTACTTCGTGATCACAACTGGAAAAAGTCGCCGACAGCTTCACGCAATTGCCGATCACTCCGACGATGCGATGAGAGATATCGGTTCGCAGCGACGCAGTACATCCGGCTATGAAACCGAATGGGTTTGTCAGGATTACGGCGATGTTGTCCTGCACGTTTTCTCGCCCGATGCAAGAAACCTGTACGATCTGGAAAATCTCTGGGCTGACGCCCCACGTGTCGATTGGCAAGCAGCCGTCAACAACGCGTAGTTTTTGGTAGAGATCACTTCGTGGGCATTGCCTCACGAGAGTGTTTGAATAAGAGAGCTTATCGCTTCGCAGTAAGATGCGAAGCGATTTTTTTATACCGCGATACGCTCAACCTGTCAGTGTTGCCATCATGATGCCCGCTGCGACGGAGACGTTCAGAGAAGTCACTTCTCCCAGTGGCGGAATTTGGCAAACTTGATCGCAGTTCTCTTGCGTCAGTCGGCGTAAACCTTTTTCTTCGTTGCCGATCACAAGTAACCAGCGGCGGTCTCGATCGACTTCCGCAAGTTTCATTTCTGCATGCTCGGAAGTTCCCAAGACCCAGAGGTCTTTCTTCTTTGCGACTTCCAGTGCCCGAGCCAGATTTGTTTGCATCACAATCGGGACTGTTTCAACTCCGCCAGCTGCCGTGTCGTAAACTGTTCCAGTCAGAGGGGCCGACCGATCTTGCGTCATGATGACTCCTTTGACCCCGAAGAATGCAGCCGTTCGAAAGACGGCTCCGACATTGTGCGGGTCTTGAAGCTGGTCGAAGGCAAGCCATAAGCCTCGTGGTGATGCATCGCTGAACAGTTCATCCAATGTCACGCTCGGTTTCTCGCGAACAACACCGTACGTCGTCCCGATCCGGCCGCTCTCTTCCCTTTGGCGAGGACGGCGATTCCCCTGAGAGATCGGTTCCTGGACCGAAATTCGCATACTTCTTGCGGTCTCTGCAGCCTGCTTCCAGGCTTCGCTGCTCTTCGTTGTGCTGGCATGAACTTCCATCACATCTTGCGGACGATATTTTAAGGCCGCGAGCACGCTGTGCGGGTTTGTGAGTTTCAGGGTTGCCATATCAGAGCTGGGAATCAGAAGTTGGAATTCAGGAAATTAGGAACTGAAGCTCCGCGCTTTCAGGACATTTCAATGCTTGTCGTGTCCGTGAAAGTTACGGAAGTTGCGTCACGAATTCTGCTGCGGGTCGGCGTTTCATTTGTGGAGTTTCAGTCGGGTAACCATACCACATCACTCCGACGATCTCTTCAAGCTTGCGGTCGAGATTGAGAATTTCATAAATCTCATCGCTACGAGTGACCGGGCCACTTGTCCATTTCATGCCGATTCCGGCATCCCATAAAAACAGCGACAAGTTTTGAATGGCGCAACAAACGGCAGCGTAGTCTTCTTTGTCGCGAATCGCATCATCAGATCGTTGATAGGTCACGACGAGCCAGCCGGGAATGGTGGACCACCTTTCACGTTTCTTCTGGGCAGCTTCTGGGCCCTTTGATTCCCGAACCATGTCAGCATTGAGGTTTACGATTCTCTGCGAAGTTTCCTGACCAAGTAGATAGAATCTCCACGGCTGAGTCAGCTTGTGATTCGGAGCCCAGATCGCCAGTTCGAGACCTTCTAATACAATTTCAGTCGGGACAGGTTCTGGAGCGAATTGATTGATCGTTCGTCGCGAACGGATCACATCGGAAATCAAATGATGATTCAGATTTGGCATCGTCTTAAAATGTCCTCAGTGCTGAGCAGGCAAAAGAAATGAATCTTGTCAGGTTGTTTCCAAACCAAATCGGTAGAGTAAATCTTTGCTGACACCTAGAGCAGTTTGCTCTACCGTTTGCCCGTGAAGAACGCAGTTCTCTAGTAAAAATGCTGTTCACCACGAGGCAGAACCTGCAAACCAATTCGAAAGATGCTCTAAGATAGCGGATCAGCCGGAATCATTCCTGCCTCAATCTGTGAGCCACGATAAAAGAGAAGCAGCGATGACATTTCGCTGGTCAAGACTCCTAAATCGAGCATCCAACGGGCAAATTCCGGGCTCTGACTTTCAACTTCAGGAACCTTGGCTATCAAATTCTGGAACCAGTCCTTTGCAAACATGCGCGCACCATGCGAGCATGTTGATCTGTAAGACTCCAATGCCTTGTTTGATATCAGAGATTCGAAAATGATCTTTAAAGTTTGTTGCGCGGTGATGGCTTTTTCGATTTATAGCAGCTGCGAAACTTCGGTTCACGCTGCCGAGAAAGAGTACGACGTTGTTGTGTATGGAGGGACTGCTGCCGGAATTGTGACAGCTGTTCAGGTTCGGCGAATGGGTGGGACTGTGCTTGTCATCGAGCCGACCAACCGCATCGGCGGGCTGACCACAGGAGGGTTGGGGCAAACAGACATCGGAAACAAAGCGGCGATTGGCGGAGTTTCGCGCGAGTTCTACCAGCGTATTAAAACTTATTACACGAAGGACTCCAGTTGGAACTTGCAATCAGCTGAGTCCTATCGCAGTGCTGGTCAGTCTCGTTCAAGTCAAAACGAGGACACCATGTGGACATTCGAGCCGAGTGCGGCATTGGATGTTCTCAACGATTTCGTGAAGGAGTACGAGATCCCCGTGCTCTATCAAGAACGTCTCGACCGTACCGGGAACTCGGGTGTTGGAAAAATCGGGCAAGGTGTCGATATCCAAGAAGGGCGAATTCGCTCGCTGACTACCGAAAGTGGAAAGACGATTCGCGGCAAGATCTTCATTGATGCGACTTATGAGGGTGATCTTCTCGCTGTTGCGGGTGTCGATTATACGATCGGTCGAGAAGCGAACTCGCTGTACGGGGAAACCTATAACGGTGTGCAGGTTCGTCATTCACGACATCATCAGTTTCAGAAAGGTGTCGACCCATATATCAAGAAAGGTGATCCAAGTAGCGGGCTCTTGCCGGGGATCGATCCAACCGGCCCAGGCGCTGAAGACTCTGGGGACCATCGCGTTCAGGCATACTGTTTTCGCATGTGTCTGACTAATCACGATCCGAACAGGATTCCGTTTGCCAAGCCAAGCGATTACGACCCGCTGATGTATGAGGCACTTTTCCGAAACTTCGAAGCGGGTGAGAGAGCAGCCCCGCTGACGTTTTCTCCAATGCCGAATTACAAAACCGACTCCAATAACAATCATGGGTTCTCGACGGACTTCATCGGGCAGAACTACGACTACCCCGAAGCTTCCTATGAAGAACGAGAGCAAATTGTTGCCCGGCATCTTTCTTATCAACAGGGGCTCATGTGGTCGCTGGCGAATCATCCACGGGTTCCAGAACATCTCCGCGAGCAACTCAGTCAGTGGGGAACTTGCAAAGATGAGTTCGACCGCAAAGATGGTTGGCAGCAGCAACTTTACATTCGAGAAGCACGTCGGATGATCGGTGAAATGGTGATGACGCAACACCATTGTCAGGGTCGCGAAGTTGTGAAACGTCCGGTCAGCCTGGCTGCTTACACAATGGATTCTCACAATGTGCAACGATATGTCACTGAGGATGGATTCCTCCGTAATGAAGGGGATGTCCAGATTGGTGGCTTCTCCCCGTACCCGATTGATTATGGTTCGATCATTCCGAAGAAAGCTGAGTGCGAAAACCTGCTCGTTCCGGTTTGTTTGAGTGCTTCACACATTGCTTTCGGATCGATTCGTATGGAGCCGGTCTTCATGGTGCTGGGGCAATCGTCAGCGACCGCTGCGATGCACGCGATTCAGGAAAATGTCGCAGTGCAGGACATCAATTTTGAGAAACTCCAGGCACGACTCATTGCAGACAAACAGGTTCTGGAGTGGACAGGTCCTAGACGCGACCCAGTGAAGTCGATTTCGTTGAAGTCGCTGAAAGGACTTGTGATCGACGATGACAAGGCAGATTTGGTCGGGTTCACCGGTTTCAGCCAATCAGCCGGACCGTTCGTCGATGCAGGGTACCGTCACGATGGCAATATCGATAAAGGTGGACAGGTCGCGAAGTATCATTTCAAGATTACCAAGCCTGGAAAATACGCCGTTCGAATCGGATATACCGCTAACGGAAACCGCGCGACCAATGTCCCGGTTCAGGTGACCTCGCCTCAAAAAACGGTCGAGCGTTTCACACTCAATCAAAAGGAAAAGCCACAGGAAGCTGCCTTCACAAGCGTCGCGACACTCACATTTGAACCAGGCACGGCAACTGTCGAGCTCAGCAATAAAGAGACCAATGGCTACGTGGTCATCGACGCAGTGCAATTGCTGCCTGTGGAATGATGCCTCTGAATTTCGCCTGCTGGTTGCACAGTGCTTTCGCTTTGTTCCCGGTGGGCGTTTCGAAATCGGTTGTTGGGGACTGAACGCTCTCGCCGGGCACGCTTGCGAGCGTTCGGTCTCAAACTTTCAGGGGCATTCGTTTGCGAAGTACCCCTGCCATCCGAATCCTCTCTGTTATGAGACGAAAAACGGCTGGCCCCTGTTACGAAACGGGTCACTGTCGATCTCTTTTTAATTTGTGTAGGATTCTGCATTGCCTCAGTGGTGAGAAGGAAGAGACGTCACCGCGGCGAGGCTGAATTCGTTTTGAGAACATCAAGAGATCGACATCCATGCCGCTGGAACGTATTAGTCGGACCTGTTTTAACCTGATTCACGGAAAAAACCTGGTCTACAACCAATGTTGGGAAGATCCTCGCCTGGATCGTAAGGCATTGGAACTGACGTCTGAAGACAACGTCGCTGTCATTACATCAGCAGGATGCAATGCGTTGGATTACGCATTGGCCGGCGCCAATCATGTCTATGCTGTCGACATGAATTATCGGCAAAACGCACTGCTGGAGCTGAAAAAGACTGCGGTCACTCATCTCGACTATGAATCATATTTCAGTCTGTTTGGATCTGGTCGACTCGAAAATTGGGATTCAATCTACGCCGAGAAACTTCGTCCGAATTTGCCGGAGCAGGCCCGTAAGTTTTGGGACCGACACGGCAAGTTCTTCAAAGGGACCGGTCGGCGTCCGAGTTTCTACTTTCGAGGAACTTCGGGGCTGTTCGCCTGGATGGTCAATGGATATGTCGATCGGGTGGTCAAACTTCGCTCGTCGATCAATCAGATTCTGGATGCGAAAACTGTCGAAGAACAACAGGAAATTTTCTACGAACAAAATTTGAAAGAGTCTCTGTTCAAACCGATGGTACGCTGGCTGTTGGGACGTGATACAACCATGGCGATGCTGGGAGTTCCCCGCAGTCAGCGTCAGCAGCTTGATAGCGGCTATCCCGGAGGAATCGCTCAGTTCATTGTGGATCGCATCGAAACGGTTTTCGCAAAGCTACCGCTCCACGATAATTACTTTTGGCGTGTGTACCTGACTGGGGAATACACCAAAGAGTGTTGCCCAGAGTATTTAAAAGAAGAAAATTTCGAGAGCCTGCGAGACTCGATCTCAGCAAATGTGACGACTCATACGAATTCGCTGCTTGGCTTTTTGGAGCAGCACGACGGTGAGATTTCGCGATTTGTTTTGCTCGACCATATGGATTGGATGTATCACAACGCCAAGGATGTTCTGAACGCAGAATGGCAGGGGATCGTTGATCGGGCAGCTCCGGGAGCCAAGGTCATCTGGCGGAGTGCGAGTTTGGAAGTCGACTTTGTTGATCCCATTGAAGTGACAGTCAACGGTGAGAAAACAACAATGGGTGAATTGCTCAGCTATCGCCCCGAGTTGACAGCAGAGTTGCATCCCATCGACCGCGTGAACACGTATGGAAGTTTTTACGTTGCTGACCTAAACGTTTAGAGCATCTTTCGAAGAGGTGTGCGGGTTCTGGCAATCAAGCAATGGCATTGACCTCCGTCTCTCTGCGACTTCGTGGTGAATTCCTGCTTTGAAATTTTAATTCAAAACATTTCTGAAGAACCTCAATTCCGACTATGGCGAATCCCATTAAAACAGTCGCTGGCGACATGAAAACCTTGTGGCATCTGGCAGTTCGTCGGGCCAAAGGGAAGACGCATGCGGAGCGATTGGAAAATTTCTATTCTGGTCAGGCGAATAATTACGACGACTTCAGGCGTCGTATGCTGCACAGCCGGGAAGAAATGATTCAATCGGTTGATGTCCCTGATGGAGGCGTCTGGGTTGATCTGGGGGCCGGAACCGGTGAGAACGCAGAGCACATTGGCCCGGACATCGAGAAGCTCAGCCAGATGTATCTGATTGATCTTTCGGAGTCATTGCTTGATCAGGCTCAACAGCGCATCGACGCTCGTGGCTGGGGAAATGTGAAACCGGTCTGCCATGACGCAACGACGTTTGTTCCTCAAGAGGGACAGGCGGACGTCGTGACATTTTCCTATTCACTCACCATGATCCCGGACTGGTTTCGAGCGATCGACCATGCTTACTCTTTATTAAAGCCGGGTGGGAAAATCGGTGTTGTCGACTTCTACGTTTCCCGAAAACATCCCGATGACGCACTAAAGAAGCATCCTTGGGGGACTCGCAGTTTCTGGCAGCCATGGTTCGCTTCGGACAACGTCTTTTTGAGTCCAGATCATATCCCTTACCTGCTTAATAAATTCGAGAAGGTGAAGCTCGATGAACGGCGAGGGAAAATTCCTTATCTCCCATTCATTCGCGCGCCGCACTATCTGTTCATTGGGCAAAAGCCAGTTGATGCTGTTGGGCAGGAGTGAGGCTGACCTCTTGTATTGTTGTTGCAGTTGCTGTTCGGAGTCGCTCATTTTTTTAAAGAGCATTTCTCGAAGTGATCAGTTTCTTAGATTGTCGACCGGTCTCTTCGATTGCGAATTGTGACCGTACCCTGCATGAATCGTTTTGAGTCTGTTACGCTCATAGGTGAGCAGGAGTGACAGGATGATCAACTCATCGAAGCCGGGAGTCAGACGGGACAATTGTCCTGTTTGATGTGGCGTTCACTTCTAGAGCATCTTCGGAACTGATGTACGCGTTCTGTCTTGTGAGAACGAGCGGCTCTTCACATGAAGAGCACTCTTCCCGAAGGCGGAAACTCCGAATGTGATTTCATCGCTCGCCTGACTCTGACGTGCAACATCTTGATCCCCGGAAGAGGAGTGCTGATGACTTTGTTTAAGACGTTTCCGACGCGGCGCCAGTTTTTGAAAGAGACGGTCCTCACGTCGGCGGGCTTGGCTTCGCTGGCGACGGGAGTTCGAACCTCATCGGCGCAGCAGGCGACTGAAGCGATCAACATTGGTTCGCGTCGAGAACTTTTCGTCGACAATACCTTGATTGAAAAACTGGTCGGCGGTGCAGCGACGCGGTTGCATCATCCAGTTCCGCGTGAGGTCGCCTTAGATCACGATGAACCTTGGGAAGGAACCGGAAGTGGTTATCACAGCGTCTTCAAAGATGGAGACCGATACCGGATGTACTACAAGGCCTGGCACATTGAAGTCGCCAACAACAAAGTGACCACCAACCGGCATCCGCTGTTTCTTTGTTATGCGGAAAGCGATGACGGAACCAAGTGGGTCAAGCCGAAGCTGGGTCTCCACGAATTTAATGGTTCGAAAGAGAACAACATCGTGATGGTGACCGGAAAGATCGGCTCACTCAATGTTGATCCCGGTCACCCTGCTGTCTTCATTGATGAAAATCCAGATGCTCCGCCTGCTGCCAGATATAAAGCGATCGTTCGGTCAAGCAAGCCGAATGGGCTGTTACCGTTTCAGTCTCTCGACGGACTGAACTGGACTCCTATGACAGACAAGCCGATCCTGTCAGGGCTGGGAGCGTTCGACTCCCAAAATCTGGCCTTCTGGGATCCGACTATTCAGAAGTATCGAGCCTACTGGCGAATCTTCACAGCTGGCGTCACCACGGATAAAGAGTGGAAACCGGGTGGAATCCGGGCGATTCGCACCGCAACCTCGGACGACCTGGTGAATTGGGGACCGCACTCAGAAATTAAGTATGTCGACTCTCCTCATGAAGAACTCTACACCAACCAGATCAAGCCGTATCATCGAGCACCGCACATTTTGCTCGGATTTCCAGCCCGTTATATCGACCGCAACTGGTCTCAGTCGATGAATGATCTGCCTGCTCATGAACAACGAAAACAGCGAGCAGCTGGCAGTCGACGATATGGAACCGCCATCACTGAGGGGCTCTTTATGGCCAGCCGAGATGGTCAAACGTTTCACCGTTGGAATGAGGCGTTTCTCAGACCGGGGCCGGAGCGTGCAGAGAGCTGGCATTATGGGCAGCAGTACATCGCCTGGCATCTGGTCGAAACGAAACCGACACTCACCGGGGCAGCCAACGAGCTTTCACTCTATGCTTCGGAAAGTTACTGGCACGGCAAGGGGAGTGCCGTGCGTCGCTATTCGCTGCGGCTCGATGGTTTCGTCTCGGTCAACGGCCCAGCTTCCGACGGGAACGAACTCATTACGAAGCCGTTCGTATTCGATGGCTCGCAACTTCATGTGAACTTCGCAACTTCCGCAGCTGGCAGCCTTCGCGTTGAATTTCAAAACGTCGACGGTTCACCCATCGAAGGGTTTCGTCTCGCAGACTGCAATCTGCACTTCGGGGATTCGGTTGATCGAATCATCACTTGGAAGAACGGGAGTGATGTCAGCAAGCTCGCTGGTAAACCGATCCGCGCCCGCTTCGAACTTCGTGATGCCGATCTGTATTCCATGAAGTTTGAATCGTGAGGATGGTGACTCTTCAGCACCCTGAGAGGCAGAGCTTACTTTAGAGCATCTTCAGGTTTGGTTTGCAGTGTAGCCGCAGGAGTGAATGTAATTCAAACATTCTTGGGGACTGAACTCA